>JAGLNE010000116.1 GCA_023139655.1 Candidatus Parcubacteria bacterium | reverse complement strand
CGCATTCGCAAAACATTTTTGATTTAGTTTTTAGTTCGGCATGGATCTCCAAACCGATGATAATATCGTATTTCATAATTTTTAGGCAATAGGCGATATGGCTGTAGAAGTTAAATTCTAAATTTATATTAGCTTAAAAAAGCGGAAAAAGCAAGAAAAAAAGCCACCTTTTAAATTGTTAGGCAGCTTTTATTGGTTTTTATTCCCATATAATTTTTTATAGAGAATCATAATTATATTTTTCAATATCTTTTCTAATTAAATTAATTGACCAAGCCACAAAAGTATATACTACCGTACTGTAGATTGCGCCGTAGTCAACTTCAGGACCAGATAAAATTATTAATGTTGCAATGGTAAGGTAGTCAACGATTAATAATATTGCGATTAATATTGAGCATCCATTGTGCAAGTCAAGAGCATTTTCAGATGATATTGGCATTTTACCCCCCCTTTTTTTATTTGTTTGGATTTTAGTTTTTTATATCAATAATCAATAATTTTGCAATAGCTTGGCCGGGGACGATGTTTAGGAATTCTGAGGTGGTGTTTTTTGTTTCTATTTTGATCTCTTGGTCATACGAGCGGTTTATTATTTTGATTGGTTTATGATTGGTGTCAACGATCCAGCCAAAGGCCTTTGGTGGGAGCAATATTTTTATGCCGGTGGCAACATTCAGGGTTGAGCCGGGCGGGATTGAGTAATAATCAGCCGCGGTTAATAAATAGCTATTGTCAAGAGCGTTGAATTGGGGCAGGAGTGCTAATTCTGAAAGACGGGTAAACTCTATTGTTTGGTTTGTTTCAGGCTTAGGTGGCGTAATGGTAGGCTCGTAGGGGCTTTGATTAATATGATGTTCATGGATGTTTAATAAGGTTCGTACTTGAGTCCAGAGCGATTCACTGATTTCGTCTTTGGGCATTATTCTACCGTTCCTGGTGCATTTAATTACTTTGATTTCCGGATACATCGCGGCCAGCTCCAAGTATATTTTTTCTGCCTGGCGCAAATGGTTAACGCTTTTTTCGTGAATATCATTGGTTTTGCCTTGCCAGTCTTCATTGTGGTTCATTAAGGCTAATGATTGGGAAATTTCGGTTTCCACATGAAGAATGAAAACCGCGTCGGGTGCAGGGATATTAAAAAGTTTGTATTCAAAATTCCTGACCCAGTCATAGAAAGTATTGCGGTCCAGTTTATTATTAATCTTACCGCCCTGGTGGGCTAGATTGGAAGTAACGTAGCGGTCAGCCAGGACTATTTTGCCTTGACGCAAATATTTTTTAATTTTAAAGCTGGCATCAAAACGGTCAACCGCGTAAAAAACCGAAGCCGTGTAAGGGCTGACTTCCTTGGCTTCGCCGTATTTGCCTTCCAAATATTCTTCTACCAAGCCGGCAGATTTAGTGCCATTTTGTGGAAAGGAGATAGTTTCCACGCCGTACCCGGAATATTCCAGCCACTCTTTAAGCAAGGTGGTTTGAGTAGTTTTGCCCGAACCGTCAGTACCGTCAATAACAATAAATTTGCCTATATTTTGTTTAAAATTATCCATAAGTATATAATATTTGTTAATTTTGATTTTAGCAACTACTAATGTCAAATGCTTGATGAACGTAGATATCTACGTTCATTGTTACGTAACAGTGTAAGTTTCATGGGGCTATAAAAAGAAGCGCAATAAAGCGCTCCTCCTTTTCCACCGCCCAGAATTTATTTTATGATTTTCAAAATTTCTTCACTTACTTGCGTGATTGTTTTTTCGCCGTCTATTTGGTGAAAAATATTTTGCTTTTTATAAAATTTTATTAGCGATTCGGTTTTGGCATGATAGAGATCAAGGCGTTTTTTAACAGCATTTGGTTTGTCATCTTGCCTGGTAGTCAAATCACCGTGGCAAATATCACAGATTTGTTCGTTTTTGGGCGGTTTATTTGTTAGGTGGTATATACTTTTGCATTTAGAGCAAATACGGCGCTGGCTTATTCTTTCAACCGCGACAATGTCGCTTATCCAGATTTCCAGGGCAAAATCCAATTGGGTAATTGTTTGGAGATACTCGGCCTGGGCCAGATCGCGCGGATAGCCGTCCAGGACAAAGCCGTTTTTGGTGTCGGGCTTTGACAGCCTTTTTTTTATTATTAAATTAGTTATTTCATCCGGTACTAAGTCGCCGTTATTTATGAGAGTGGCAATTTTTTTGCCTATCTTAGTTTGTTTTTTCATGTGTGTGCGAAAAATAACCCCAGTGGAAATATGGGGAATATTGAATTTGTCAGTTAGGATTTTTGCTTGCGTCCCCTTGCCTGACCCTTGCGGACCAAAGATAATAATATTCATCAGTGTGTTGCTAATCCGCGAATAAATGCTAATCCGCGAATTGCTAATAATTATAAAACTTTGTAGTGGAGCATTATTGAGTTTGCGTTAAGTTTTCTTGTTTCGAGCAACTCTAATTTCGCGTCTAGGTCTTTACTGAATACTCCTAATCCTTTACCAAAAATAAGCGGCTCAATGGTTAAGATTATTTCATCTATTAAGTTTTTTTCCAAAAATAATGAATTTAAATAAGCACCACCGCCCAAGAGAGCTTTATTATGGCCCTCGGCCTCTAATTCTTTTAACACCGCCCCTATATCTCCAGTGACCCATTTTACTCCTTCTTGTGGTTTGGGATTTTTTTCTAATGTAAACACGACATTAAGACGACCGGGCAGGGGAGCGGGAAAAGTATTAAAAGTAGATTCACCAAATATCATAACTCCATATTCTTTTGAAATTTTTTGGAATAAACTCTTATCCTCAGGGCTAGTCCAATCCGGGAAATGATTTGAATTTTTAGCGATCAAACCGTCCGCGGTAACCGCCATCATCAAGGTTATTTTCATGGTTATTTGATATTTTTAATTAATTTATCTATTTGATCATGAAGGTTTTTAAGTGTACCATTATTGTCTATAGCGTAGTCAGCGGTCTTCATTACTTTTGGAATATCAGCATCAGCTTCTTTTTTGCTGTCAGCCAGAAATTCTTCATACGATTTGTTTGTGTCCCCTTTGTTTTCGTTTCTGGCAATTAATCTTTCATATCTGGTTTTTGGGCCTGCTTGTACTTGGATTAATATAAACCCCTTTATTTTTTTAAGGCACTCAATATCGGCTTGTCTTCTAATACCATCAATAGAAATTATATTTTTTTTAGCATTTTCTACATCTTTGGCCATTACTTTGGACAAGACATTTTCTCCAAAATTTTGTCTTAGGATGGTGGATAGTAGCTGTATATTCTGGCGGGAATTTGAAAAATATATTCGGTCCAGCACGTCACGCAGAATAGTTGAAAACCGAAATGTTTTGGCGTGATAATTTTTTTCTAAATATTTATTAATCGCGCCCTTGCCGGATGATATTTCCCCAACCAGACCGATAATTATTTTTTTCTTTGGCATGAGACTTAGACTGATTTTTAATTATGTTTTTGTTCGATTGCTTTTTTTGACATAATCTTCCCAATTTTTTGATTTATAGCCTCCGGTAGGGGAGAGAGTCGCCTTGATGGGAGGATGAGCTTTGTAGTCGCTGATTTCAACATGTTCAGGCCCGAAGTCATCTATGGTTTTAACTGTATCACTAATACTAATAGTAGGCAGTGGAAATGGTTTTCTGGATATTTGTTCTTTTACCTGGTCAATATGATTCCCGTAAATATGCACATCACCAAATACATGAATAAAATCACCTGGTTTATTACCAGTAACTTTGGCTAAAATATGAGTAAGCAAAGCGTAACTTGCAATATTAAATGGCACGCCAAGAAATATATCAGCGCTACGTTGGTATAGTTGAAGAGAAAGTTTTCCATTTTTTACATTGCATTGGTACATATTGTGGCAGATTGGAAAACGAGACGATTCTTCCGGCAAAGCCATTTCATAAAGAAATTCGGGGTTCCAAGAATTAACCAAGGCATTGTGGCAATCTGGATCTTTTGTTAACTCATCAACTACCCATTGTACTTGATCAATGGTACGCTTGGCTTTAGTGGGCCAACGACGCCATAATTCGCCGTATATATTTTTAAGCTCTCCATATTTTTTCGCAAAGTTGTCGTCAGTCTTTATCTTTTCAATAAATTCGCTAACTTCTAATTTCTCAACCAGTCCCTTTTCCATTAATTCACGATATATTTTATAAGGATAGTCATCCCAAATATGGACATTATTTTGCACAAGCGATTGAATGTTTGATTGGCCGGATAAAAACCACCAGAGTTCCCAGAGAACGCCTTTCCAATAAGTTTTTTTAGTAGTTAATAAGGGAAAACCTTGGTCTAAATTAAAGCGTAATTGACGCCCAAAAACGCTATGGGTGACTGCTCCAGTTCCCATATCTTCTTGTTTTATACCATTATCCAAAATGTCTTGAAGTAGGTCTAGATATTGATATTCAGGATGGTTTTTGCTCATAACTCATAACTCATAACTCATAACTTAAATAAATTATTATGAATTATTTTTAATATATATTTTAATATTTGGTTGACATTTACTGATATATTAGTTAGGATAAAGAAAATTAATCTGATATTGGACATTTTGTCAAAAAATCAAAAATCAAAAAAGGGGAGGGGGATTAATGGAAAGAACTATAGCTCTTATAAAATCACATTTGTGGAAGGATTTCAGTGAAACGATTTCTGATGTTATTATCGAAATATTAGGAAAGTATATTAATAATGGGTTGCAAATTGTAGCAATTGGGAAATTTGATATGACCAAACAGACAGCCCAGAGGTTTTATGATGTCCATAAGGGAAAACCATTTTTTGACAATTTGGTAAAAACTATGGTTGGCCCGACTATTGCTATGCTACTTGAAGGCGAGAATGCTATACAAAAAGTCCGAGAGATAAACGGGGCAACAGATCCGCGCGCAGCAAATGAAGGTACTTTACGTGCTGAGTTTGGCAGAAAGGAAAAAGGCCCTTATAATGCCGTCCACGGTTCTGATAGTATTAAAAGCGCAGTTGGGGAATCGTTTATCATCTTTGGCTACATTGATTGATTTTTATTGTACAAATTTTCTTAAAAGGCAGGCTTTTATTAAGGCAGGCCTTTTTTATTTGTAGATTTGTATTTAGTTTTTTATATTTGTGTTTCTTTGCCATCAGTTGCAACCCGGCCACCTTGCCATTGTCCGCGGTATTGGTTGCCTTCGCCTAGGACCTCATGAAAAGTAATGTGTACGACGCGGGCGCCGAAGGCAAGCCGAATTTTAGATTTCCCCAGGTTGCAAATCCCAAAGGATAGCTCGCCTGAGTATCCTGGCTGGACCACGCCGTTAAATAGAGCCAGGCCGGAACGAAATAGGGTAGTGCGGGGGAAAATAATACCAGACAGGGTAGTGGGGAGATTAACCTGCTCCATGGTTTTGATTAGATAGTATTTTCCTGGCTCAAAAATAAATGAATTTTCTTTTTCTGTTTTTGATTCGTCATTTTTGGCAATTGATATTACATCCGGTGTATTTCTTTCTTCAATACCCAAAAAATAGTTGTCACCTTTATTATCCAGCTCAAACACTTCAGCCAGACGCAGATCAAAACCAGCTCCTTCCGGGCTATTAAGTTCCCGGTCGCAGAGATTCTCAACTAACTTGTCCTTCTTCACTAATTCGTGAAGTTTTTTTATGCCGAGTATCATAAGGGTGATATTTTTAAAACTAATATTAAATAGTTACATTTAAATTTTCTAACTAACTTTTTCCGCGGATTGTACCCTTCGACAAGCTCAGGACAGGCGCAGATTACTACGCTGATTTAACGCGGAAATTAACCAGCGCAACCCATGGCGCAGTCTTCTTTGTTTTCGTCTATAATATTGTACTCTTTTGGAAATTCACAATAAATTTTTCCTTGATATCGGCGGATAGCGATACCGGCCAAAGCGGCCAGCTCATCAGACTCATTTTCGTCTTCTATTTTTTCCCCGCCGGTTTGAATCCGGTGGTAGTCATGCAAGTAAACCAGTTCCTTAATACCGACATTGTTTAAAGCCTTCATACAGTCATAACAAGGAGTAAGAACGGCATATATAATAGCACCGCGTAAGCGGGCGCCATCAAAGGCATTGATAATCGCGTTTATTTCGGCGTGGGCGCCACGACAGCGTTTTAATTTGCCGGTTTTGGGGTCGCCATCTACCTTGGCGCAACCCACGCTAGGATCAATGCAGTGAACATCGCCCGCGGTCGGGCCATTGTAGCCGATGGAAATAATGCGGTGGTTTTTATCCACGATCACGGCCGCGGTTTCATGATATTTGCACGCGGTTCGTTTGGATGAAATTATGGCCAGATTCATAAACATTTCATCCCAGCTTAAGCGTTTGGTTTTTGGCGTTTTTAATTTACTCATAAGTGTGATGCTAATCTGCTAATAAATGCTCCCCACTACGCTGAAGCTACGAGGGATAAAAATCCGCTGATTGCGAATATAAATAATAAAACAAAAAGAAAGGACATACTTGCATATATCCTTCTTTCTGTGGCTCATGGAATGAGCAATGGGGATGCTTAATTATTTTAGCAGAATTTTTTAGTGAGTACAAATGTGGATAAGTTAGTTAGTGGCAACTTTTATACCCGGGCCCATACTGGAGCTGATGGAAATGTTTTTAAGGTAAGTACCTTTTGCTTTTACTGGCTTGGCCTTCATTATCGCCGCTAATATTGCCTTATAATTATCTATTAATTTTTCATCATCAAAGCTGGCTTTGCCGATTACGACATGGATATTAGCGGTGTCATCATTCTTAAAACTGACTTTGCCCTTTTTTAATTCTAGAACTGCTTTAGCCGGATCCGGTGTTACGGTTTCATTTTTTGGGCTAGGCATTAGGCCGCGCGTGCCCAAAATACGGGCTATCTGAGACAGATTCTTCATAATTATTGGTTCAGCAACCGCGACTTCAAAGTCGGTTTTCTCGGTTTTTTTAATTTCGGCAATTAAGTCTTCACCGCCAAACAGATCAGCTCCGGCCTTTTTAACCTCTTTTTCTTTATCCGGCGT
>JAGLNE010000115.1 GCA_023139655.1 Candidatus Parcubacteria bacterium | reverse complement strand
TCACCAACCATAATTATATCCGGGTCTTGCCGTAGGAAAGACCGAAGCCCGCTGGCAAAGGTATAGCCAATCTCGGGTTTTATCTGCGACTGATTAACACCCTTTATTTGATATTCAACCGGATCTTCCAAGGAGGCAATATTCACCCCTTCTTTGTTCAATATATCCAGAGCGGAAAAAATCGTTGTTGACTTGCCCGAACCGGTCGGCCCGGTGATCAAAAGGATGCCTTCTGTCTTTTCGGTCGCGTTCATTATCGCTTCCAGCTGCTGGCCTTGGAATCCTAATTCTTCAAGCGTGGGAGCGCCCTTAGTAGTGTCTAGTATCCGCATTACTACCTTTTCCGCGCCGATCAAAGGCAAGGTAGAAACCCGGAAATCAATAATCTTTTCCCCGATCTCCATCCTGATCCGACCGTCCTGGGGCATGCGGGTTTCGTCAAGTTTCAAATTGGCCATTACTTTAATCCGGGCGATGATTGCCGCGTGCACGCTTCGCGGTAAGACTAATGAAGTATGGAGAACGCCGTCAATCCGATAACGGACACGACTCTCTTTAAACAATGGTTCAACATGGATATCACTAGCTCCGCCCTCAACCGCGTGCCGAATTATTACCGAGACTATTTTGGCTACCGGCGCGCTCTTAGTCACTTCTTCCAGCTCCATTGAGTCTTTTTCTTTGACAGTAACCAACTCGTCCTCTTCATCGGCCCTGGCCTTAAGGGCCGCTCCCAACTCCCTATCCATGTCCTTATATGTTTTAAAAGCAGAACGAAAACTTTTTGGAGAAATTAAAAAATATTCAACCGTTAATTTTCTGCCCTTAGCCAAAAAATCAACTGCTTCAATCGCTTTAAAATTATCCGGGTCAGTCAGGCCGACTTTAATTTTGTCCCCCTCCCTGTCAAAACAAACGATTCGGTAATTCTCCGCGACTTCACTGGAGATAATATTAATAATTTCCTCCTTTAACTCTTTGCCCTGCAAATTCCCATAGGGCAAATTAAAAACTTTGGCCTTGATCTGGGTTAATTTCTCAACATCAACCAAGCGCTTCTGAATAAGCAATTCGTCTATTTTAGAACCCGGCTTTTCCAATTCCTTGGCGATATCGGGAACAACATCCTTAGGGATAATATCATTTTGTACCAAAACGGTTAATAATTCTTCTTGTTTGGTCATGTTATTAACAAAAATTATACACTTAAATGACAAAAATCTATTATGTCATTCTGAGGAGTCCCGAGCCCTCGGGACGACGAAGAATCTCGTTTCTATATCCACGGGATTCTTCTTCCGCTTCGCGGAATCAGAATGACAAAAGCAACTAACTACTTAATCTTATAACCTAATCTGATTCAAAGGGATTTTTTTTGCCGACCGGCACTTGGCTGGGATCGGTTAATAAGATGGAATAATCTTTAAACTCTTTAAAAATATTACTGTTAAAAAGACTAATATCAAGTTGCTTGTTTGCCAGCTGCTCTGCTGTAATTACTGTGCCGGGAGTACCTTGCAAATTAAAATCAATATCAAAACGGACTAAAACATATTTTTCCAGGATTATATACCCACCTACTAACAAAATCACTAAGAGGATTAAAGTTATTATTTGGTTGTTTTTGCTGTCAGCGGTAGTGGAAAGCATAGTCTATTTTATATAATAAGTTATTAATTCCACGGACAGAGAATTGTCACCAGGAAAAAAAGCAATATTTTTAACATCAATCAGCCGCAAGCTGTTTTCAAACGCGGCTAACACTTGCTTAAGAGTACGATAATCCACTCCACTAAAATTTAAGGATATTCCAATCTCTTGAATCGTCCTGACGCTGTCCTTTTCCAAATCCAAAACGCTGCGCTTTTTCTTATTACTGTTAATTGATATTGCGTTTAAGGTAAGCCCAATATGTTTTGCCAAATTATCCATATAAGCAAACAACTCTTCCTGATCATATTCCTCGGGTATCATTTTATTAATTGACTCTTTATTGCTATTAGAGACACTGTTATAGGACTCTTGATAAGATTGCAATCTGGTAATATATCTTTCCATTACCACTTTATCATTTTCTCTTTCTTTGATTGTCAGCTGGATGCCTTTTACGATATTATTATATTTTGGCCGAAGGATATATAAAAAGCCGATAGTAAGCACCACTATTGCGGCAATAACCACAATAAGGTTAAAAAATTTATACACATTTGTTTTTACAAGTTGTATATATTCCTGGTCAAGCACTACTTTTGACTTTTTTTCATCATCCATATTTTAGACTTGAGTCTAATCATATTTAAATAAACCAGGTTTCACTATCACGTTTAACGAAAAATTGACTACTTTCTCGCTTATTTCTTCTTCATTCTTATTGAGCGTGGTTTCTGTTACTTGCGTGCCGTCAAGCACCCAGGCATCAATCACTTTATCATTGGCTTTAAGGACCCGTACCTGGTCGGGAATGTCAACATATTCCCTCGCTTTTAAATTAAACACATATTCACCTTCTGTTCCTCCGACAAATCCGTCCAGAACCACGGCTTTGGTTAAAATATTCTCCTCTAAAAAATAAAAGAAATTTGTCCAATATATGTGCTTATCAAGCAAGCTGGAAACAAATTTCAATTTTTGCTGGAAATTATCAACTTCTTTCACGGTTTTTTCAGCTTCTTCAATTTGCTCTTCCAACTCAGCAATTACACCGCCCAACTTAGTAGCCTCATGTTTTGACTTGTACTCCCACCCCAGTAAAGCAAAATAAAAACCACCGATAATAACCGCCAGAATTGATAAAAGATAAAACATCAGACGCTTTTTCTCTCCCCAATCGGTAATAGTAGTTATCTCACCCTGGATTAAATTAGTCTTTATGATTTGGGATGCTTTCCAACCCCCTGGGGAAGAAAATGTCCCCATAATCGCCTTTTTGGCATTTAATAAACTAATATTACTCTTCTTTTCAGAAACGGCACTTTTCTCTTCCGGCTTTTCATTTTCCTCCAAATTTTTCGATTTAATTCCGACGGGCTTTTTTATAATAAAATTAGCCTTAACTTTACTTTCCGGCTTCTTAGCCGGGATATCTTTTGCCACAATATTTTCCTGCCTGGTTTCGTTCTCATTTTTTTTCGCTAACTGCCAATCAACGGCCGCTTTTTTCTCGCCGGTAAAATCATTTGACATTTCTTTTTTAGTTTCATTTTGGGGAAATAATTTTTTAAGGGACGACAAAAAAGATTTTCCATCACTTGAGTCATTATTTAATTTTAAATCATTCTTTGCCATAAATCCACCGTCATCCTGAACGAAGCGCTAGCGAAGTGAAGGATCTCGTTTCTATATCCACGAGATTCTTCTCCCCCCGATTTGCATCGGGAGAATCAGAATGACAAAAAAATGTGTAATACTAAAACTATTCCAGTTCTCGCAACGCCAGGCCGATCGCGACAGACATTCGCGGCCCGATTTCCTGAAGTAAAGGGCGAAGCTCCTCGGGATACGACACTCTTGCCCAGGGATCACCAATTAAAACTTTCATGTCTAAGATTTTACCCAAATATTTAACCAAATTCGGAAGCATTGTTGATCCACCGGACAAAATCACTTTTTCCGTTTTTTGATTATTTTTATTCTGGAATAAATTTATCGCGTACTTAATCTCATTAACTATCGGCGCGATCGTATCGCTTACCAGCTTGGGCATCTCGCCGTCTTGCTCTTTGAACTGGCTTATTCCCAAATCGTATTTTAACTGCTCCGCCTTTTCATCATCGATCCCGGCATGCCGGCCCAAGGCTTTGGTAATAGTAACACCGCCCACATCAATACTCCGGTTTAACATTGGGATCCCTTTATCTATTATTGACACATCGGTGGTAGAAGCCCCAAATTCCACTATCATAACCGTTGACTTATCATTGCCAACCAATGACCTGATCAATGAAAAAGTTTCAGTTTCCAAACTAAGTAAATTAAGCCGGGCCTCTTTAAAAATTTCAATATACTTTTTAACCAAGGTACGGGGCGCGCCGGTTAAGAGTACTCTTAAATTTTTTTTAACCCCCTTTTTGTCGGTTTCTTCGTCAATTTGCTTCCAATCCAGGATCATATCTTCTAAGGGTAAAGGAATTACCTTTTTCGCTTCCCAATGAACAGCGGCGGAAATATCCTTCTTGGAAACATTGCTTAGGTTTAAGACTGACGAAAACACTGAAAAAGTCGGCAAGGCGGAAACCGCGTTATTGCTGCCGGCACCAGCTTCATCACGGATTTTATTAATAATACCAGCGGTCACGGCGCTATTGTTCTGCCAATCGGTTTGGCCGGAATTATTCTGTTCGCTAAAACCATAAGTAAGCAAGCGAATAACTTTCCCCTCTTTTTTTAGCTCTACTAATTTTATGCTCGTACTACCGACATCAACCCCTAAATAGGATCGGGCGGGTGTAAAAAATCCCATATTTATAAATATGCTTTGACACTACTTAGTAAAATATTATATAATTAACTTACGAATTACGAATCCATTACGAATTTACGAATACAGAAATTAAATTAAACGAAGAGATTTATCAATAATTCACAATTGGATTTATGCATATATTATAACATAAATTATATTTATTCACAAAATAATTTTATTATTCTAAGCTATAAAGTTATCTGCGTTATATCAGCGTAGATATCAGCGTAAAATCCGCGTTAAAACTGTAAAAAATAAAATATAAGGTTAAACTATCGCAAAATAATATTTAATCTTATATCTTATATAAACATTATGGAAGACTGGCCAAAATATTTAAAAATTCTAGCTATCGTAGGCTTTGCCTTAATAGTAATTATTATGGCTTGGCTGTTATATTTCTTATTTCTTCGCCCTAGTTTTTCCACAAAAGTACCTGACGGAATAACAACTACCACCCCCATAGCCGGTGGCTTGCCCAGCGCCAAAGAAGGCAAAGGACAAATAATTGACCCTAGTAAAGAGGGGCAATTACCCGGACAAGGTACTAGTGTCCCCGGCACAAAAGTCAGCCCGATAGCACGCGGAGGAATAACAAAGACCACCGAGCTGCGCGATACCCCCAGCCTGGGGGCGACTCTTGATTCCAAGGGAAGTGATATACAATTTTTTGACCCAAATACCAATAAATTCTATCGCCTAGACAAAGACGGCAAC
>JAGLNE010000114.1 GCA_023139655.1 Candidatus Parcubacteria bacterium | reverse complement strand
TTCCGGCAAGGGTTTTTCTTTTTTTTCCTGTTTGTGTAAACATTTCTACCTGGGGACAATTTGTCCCCATGTAGCTTTTTAATTTCTTATCTCTCTTCCTAATTTTTTTCAAATAATCAGTAGAATCCAAAGAATCCGTTAAAGCACTAATAATATCCACAATAGAAAAATACCATTCATTATTATGGATAGTTTTACGAATTTCCTTACCTTTAAAAATCGCTAATTTTGTTGTTGTGATATTTTTAGACATAACTTAAATATATTCTAAATATAGCATTAATTTGGGGGAAAATAAAACAAAAAAAATCTTTACTCAAATATTATGAGCTTAACACATTGACATTTACGTTTATTTATGATTAAGTATAGTATAATCAACTAAAAAATTAACATAATATTGCCTTTAACATTTTTAAAAGGAGGAAACTGTGAAAGCAAAATTTATAACCAATATTTCCGGGACGTTTATCTGGGCCTATGTAATTCCGTTTTTGATCTTTAAATACCACCCAATACTTGCAGTAAATATGCTCGGAATGCTCTGGCTAGCCGTTGCCGGAGTCGCTGCAGTTAGATTTTTTAGTTCTAAAAAGAAATTTAACAAAACACAAAATCGTCTCATGTTACTTGGGCCATTAATACTGTTCCTAATAGCCCTTATTACACTTTTCTTTAAAAATTAAATCACTGAAACAAACAAAGGGGGGCAAATGAAAAATAAAAAAAATAGCAATAAAAATGAGGGTAAAGATATAATTGTTATTCCATTATTAATGCTTATATCGATACCATTTTGTAATCTGCATCAACTATCATTCCAATATTTAGCCGATCTTGCTCTGATTGTCCTCATAATATGTTTCTTTGTGGCAATTCCTGCTGGCATATTTATGTTAGTGGACTGGCAATCTGGCTGATAAAAATCTATATTGGGCCCGATGCCTCAAGAAAATTAAGAAACAAAAACAATCAAAAAAGCGCTCATCGTTAATAAAAGATGGGCGCTATTATTTTAAATAAAAATTATCATATACTCCCCTCTCCTTTTCCCCCTCTCCTTGAGAAGGAGAGGGGCCGGGGGTGAGGTAGAAGAGGCTGTTTATTCCAATATATCAGCAAACTGCTTTTTAACCGCTTCAATAGAAGCTTCGTCCCTAAGGATGGAAAGAAGCTTGTCAATGGCCGCCTCTAGATTGCTTGTCTCCCCGGTCTTCTGGTAAAGCACGGCTAAGGAATATATGGCATTAGCATGGTTCTGGTTAACGGCCACAATAGAGAGGAAGAGCTGTTCCGCGGTCTGGAGATCGCTGTTTTTCTTAACTACAGAGCCGGTTTCCTGCGCCGGCGTTACGCTTAGATCCGTAGCCGGCGTAGTCGTGCCTGGACCAAGATCCGGGGTCAAATCCTGCTTGGAAATAGCGTCAAAGGCGTCTTGGGCGATCTGCGGCTGTGAAACACCGCGGTTAAAGTAGAGCCGACCCAGCTCAAAACGGTAATCCAGATTGTTTCTAGCTACCAGGCTGGCCCGCTTAAGCTGCTCGATCGCGTCGTCAATATCCCCCAGCTTTTCGGAGGCAATTGCTTTGCCGTAATAAGCGGCGGCCAAATCACCCTTTTTGGCGATTGAATCATCATATTTCTTGATCGCCTCGCTGATATAATATTTCTTTTCTTCCGGGTCAGTCTCGGCATTAGCCCGGGCCATATTCACCAAAGCAATGCGAAGATGCGGAGTCGGGTTTTTCGGATCCAGCTCAATTACTTTATTGTAAAGCTGTTCCGCCCACTCCAGCGCCCCACGGGTATAAAAGCTGGCGTTTTCATAGATCAAAGCCAGGGACTCGTTGTTGCTGGCCCGATTGCCGGATATTTCAACCGCCATTTTACCCTGCTCGATCGCCTGGCTAAGGTTAACGCCGACATCGGTTTGCGCCTTGCCGCTTAGAGCGGCCCGGTTGGCCAAGGCCATATAATTATTCGCCAGATTAATATAATAAGCATCCTGATAAGGGGCTAGGGCAACAGCGCGCTGCAATATCTGTATTTTTTCCGCCGGCTTATTTGCGTCCAGAGCCTGGCGCGCGTACATATCGGCTAAATACATTTTCAGCCCCATGGTAAAGAGAACCACGACTCCGGCGCTCACGCAAAGGAAGATCGCGGCCAAAGCCAGGGCGTATTTAGGGGAAGACCGAAAAGACAGCTTAACTTCTTTAAATTTTTCCGGGTACATTACCAGGCTGGAAGCAACCGCGAATACCGCGATCAGTATGGTGACAAGTATCATGGCATTATTCAACGCGAACAAAATCGCGAACAGCAATACTGATATAAAGCTGGCGAACAGCCCCAAAAGGATAGAGTGTTCGTTCTCCTTGTTGGTCTTAATAAGAGTAAGGAAAGTAACTGACAATGAAATTAAAATAATTACTATCACACTGATAAGTCCAAGCAGTCCGGCAGTGGATAATATCTCAAATAATGAACCCGAAGCCGAATCAAAACGGACATTCCAAAGAGCGGAATTATTAAACTCGCCGGATTTAAACTTGGCAAAATCATAATAAAAAGTTGATGGCCCGGATCCGAATATTGGATTCTCCATTACGGCTGACTTGGAAATATCCCAGGAAGCTTGCCGGGAAAGGCTGATTTCCGCCGGCAAACCCATATTAACGAGATTAAAGTTGCCCAGTACCAAAAGGATGATCAAAGCCAAAAATGTTGCCAAAGGAATGATTATGTTGTTGCCGGAAACTTTGATGATCTTGGCCAAGAAAAACATGAGGACTATGACCAAGCCGACAATGCCAATCGGCCAAAATGTAAATCCGTTCAAGAGGGCCAGGATCGCCAAGCCGGCAATCGCCACCAGGCCAAGTAAAACTTTGATAGCGACAAGGGACACTTTCTTCGCGCGCGGCATTAACTCCCTTATCTGCGTGATTGCGACAACAAGGAGCGGCAAAATAACAAGCACAAACATGGTTAAGCCGGACAAAGAGCCAATCGGGTTGAAACCCCGGGTCGCAAGCGACTCAAAAGGTAAAATATGAATTTCCATTAGCTGCAGCAGAGAAAAAACGATTAATATGCAGCTAGAGGCAATAAATGACCAAAATACCTTTTTAATTTTTTTAAGGTCTAGATTATTTACTACCAGATAATAAAACAGAGCAAAAACTACGAGCGCGGAAAAACTTTTCGCGGCCGAGCCGTAAGCACCGATCAATGAATCCTTGGTACTAACCGAAAGGACCGTTGATATCGCGAATATTACCAAGGCCGCCAAAATCGGAATATCCAAAGGGGTACGCTTAAGTTTTAATTCACCCGTAATTACTCCCTTGGTTACCCAGGCAACTACCCCGATAAGCACCAGGAAGTAAAAAAGGACCATTTTTTCAAAACCAATTCCCTGGGCGACTAGACCGGTAAAAAACAAAGGGCAAAGGAAAAAAACCAGCATAATGGCGCCGGTGATAATAAAATCCAATCCGCTGCTGGATCGGCTTAGGATCTTACTGTTAGCTGTATTAGTTTTAGTTAAAGGTTTTGTTTCTGGCATATAATTTTATTTATAATTTATTATTAGAATATTTTAATCTCTATTAGTCAAATTTTTTCTATCCACATATTTGCCCAATGTATAGTACTATATTATCAAAATAAAAATAAAAAGTCTAATGAATTTATAATCAAATAATACAAACAATTGTCATCCTGAACGAAGCGCTAGCGGAGTGAAGGATCTCGTGGCTGTGTCCACGGGATTCTTCCCCCGCAAATGCGGGGTCAGAATGACACTCTAATAATTAAACAAGTCCAAATACGCCTTGGCGCTGGCCTCCCAGCTGAAGCGTCCTGATTGTTTAAGCCCGTTCACGATCATATCTCCCCGCAATTTTGTATCACTTAGAACGGCTGCCATCGCGCTGGCAATCTCACGCGCGTTTTCCGGATTAATAAGCAAAGCCGAATCACCGGCCACCTCGGGTAAGCTGCTTGCCGCGCTGGTTATAACCGGTGTCGCGCTGGCCATGGCCTCAAGCGGTGGAAAGCCAAAGCCTTCATAGAATGATGGATAAGCAAATAAGGCGGCCAAATTATAAATCGCCGGCTTATCTTCGGGTCGAACATAGCCAATAAATCTAATATCTTCCTTATACGCGGAGTCGTGCCAAGCGCGAAGAGCTTCCTTGTAACGCCAACCCTTTGAGCCGGCCAGTATAAGCCTATAGTCTTTTAGCGTCGGATGTTCACTCCTCATCAAATCAAATGCTTTAATTAGGCCGCGTAAATTCTTTCTCGGCTCGATCGTGCTTAAAAAAAGAATAAACTTATCCGGTAGATCATAGTGCTTTTTTACCCGCTCGCGATCTTTGTCTCCCGGTGCCAAAGGCCGGTACTGCGCGCCCACCCCGGAATAAATAACTTTCACCCGTCCGGGATCTACGTTGCAGAGTTCAATAATGTCTTTTTTGGTATGCTCGCTAACCGCCACTATCCTGTCAAAACGTTTTGCCATTTTCTTAATATTCATTACGCGGTGCCACATTTGGCGCTTGGGAGAATAAAATTCGGGATAACGGAGAAACGACAGGTCATGAATCGTTAATATGCTTCGGGCCTTAGCCGAAAGGGCAATATAAGCTATATTGGGCACAAAAAAAAGATCGACATTGAGCAGCCGGTCAATTTTGGGCCAATACAAAATCCGCTGTAAAACATTATTAAAAACTTTATTGGGATAAGCTGTGTGGACAATTTTAACGTTAGCCGCCTTAAGGCGCGGGATCTGACGGCTATAATCACCAAAGGAATTATAAAACAATATGTATTGATTGTTTTTATCCAGCCTAAAAATCTCCTTTAGTAAATTATACGTGTATTCCGGAATACCGCTAAAATTATCATCCATAAACGCCCGGATGTCAATTCCGATTTTCATGTTTTAACTCTCCTTGTATTTTTTATATTCGCTTTCTATAATTGACCCTATTTCACGCATAAATCTTTCTTCAGAAAAACGGCTTGCGTGTTCTCTTATTTTGTCTGGATCAATATCCATAGCTTCCAATTTTCTGACCGCTTCAATTATCCCGTCGGCCGACTCACTCTCAAAAAACACGCCCGTCTCCCCTTCTATTATATTCTCAAGCGAACCGCCCGCGTTTCGGGCAATTACCGGCCGGCCCGAGGCCATGGCTTCTAAGGGCGTAATGCCAAAATCTTCCAACTGCGGGTTAATAAAGGCTTTGCATTCGCTATAGAGCCGGGCCTTTTCTTTTTCACTGACCCGCCCAAGAAATTCTATATTATCAGCGCCTGAGCTTAGTTCCATCAAGCGCTCTTTGTCTATGCCGTCGCCAAATATTTTGAGCGGCTTTCCCAGCTCTTTAAAGGCCTTAATTACGATATCTATCCTTTTGTACGGCACCAAACGGCAACCAGCCAGATAGTAATCATGTGTCTTGCCTGACACATAAAACTCGTTAATATCAATTGAGGGGTAAACGATAGGCGCATCGCGCTTATAATACTTTTTCAGCCGTTTAAGCGAGGTCCTGGAATTGGTAATAAAAAAGTCAACCCGGTCCGCGGCTTGCCTGTCCCAGATACGGACATAATTGAGTATCAAGGATATTATTTTTTTGAAATATTTATTATAGTTAAGCTCATTGATATATTGGTGGGTATCGCTCCAAAGATATCTGGTCGGCGTATGGCAGTAGCAAACATGAAAGGTGTCCGGGGCGGTAATAACTCCCTTGGCAAAGGAACTGGTACTGGATATTACCAAGTCAAAAAACCGCAGATCAAAAAACTCTACCGCCATAGGCATAAACGGCATAAACCAGCGGTAAAAACGCTTGCCCCCGGGCAGACGCTGGATTATGGAAGCCTCTATTTTGCGGCCAGGGAAAAAATCATCAATTACTTTTTGGTCGTACATTAAAGTATAAATTGGCGCCTCCGGATACATGGCAGCCAAAACCTGCAGCACCTTTTCGGCTCCGCCTCTTTGCATCAAATGATCATGGATTAAAGCAACCCTCATTCTATACACGAATTAAACGAATTAACAACGAAAATAACGAATATAACATTCGTTTCTTTCGTTACTTTTCGTTCCTTTCGTGTTTAATTACTCTACTTTCCGGCCCCGAAGTACGGCAAATGGCGTTCTAAGCAGTATAGCCAAATCAAAGAGTAATGACCAATTCTCTATGTAATAGGTATCCAATTTAACTTCTTCTTCAAACGACAGATCACTGCGGCCGGATATCTGGGCCATGCCGGTTATTCCCGGCTTTAGGGTCAATACCTTTTTATGTTGTCTCTCGTATTTAGCTGTTTCCAGGGTCATATGCGGTCTGGGCCCGACCAGGGAAATATCACCCTTAAGCACGTTAACGAGCTGCGGCAATTCATCCAGGCTCCAGCGGCGAATAAACTTGCCGACACGCGTTACCCTGGGGTCGTCTTGTATCTTGTGTAATGGATCAAAGAGACGGGTATTTTGAGCCTGGCTAGCCATCAGCTCTCCAAGCATTTTATTGCCTTCTCTGGTCGCGCTCGGGCCTTCTCCGTCGCAAAGATGGGATAGCATGGAACGAAATTTATAAAAAAGAAAACGCCTGCCATATTGTCCGGTGCGATAATCCAGGTAAAAAATCGGCCCGCGCGAATCTATCTTGATTATTATCGCGGTAATAACAAACACCGGCGACAGCAAAATTATTAATATCAAAGCCCCAAAAATATCAAAAAATCGCTTGATGATCCGTCCCCAGCCGTCCAGCGGCGTTTTCTTTACTTCTATTACCGGGATCCCGGCAATTTCATGCGCTTCGGTCTTAAGTACTTTTGTGCCCAAAAGGTCAGCCGCGTACTTAAAGGCAATATGATGCTCATCGGCAAAATCAAACATCCTGAGTGTCTCTACCTTGGACAAATTAGGATCGCTCTGAATAATCTCGTCTATTTCTTTTATCTTCATCAACTCGGAGAGCTCCTGGGCGGTTTCAATGTTAAAATCGCGGAGCCTTTTTACCACATCATATCCGGAGCAAGGCGAGGAGGAAAATTCCTGGATTAAATTATCAGTGGTTTTTGTATTGCCAACAAGAATAACTTTATGCACGCCAATACCGGTCCTAAACAGCTGGCGCTGGATAACCCTGATTATGGTGCGGGCAAACGAAATATAAAGGATAGATAGAATAAAGCTAGCCAACACTATAAAGCGTGAATCAAATAATTCGTGACGGATAAATATGATTACCACAACCAGCACAAAACCGGTTGAGCACCCTGATACTACCTGATATAATTCTTTTACCAGATTACGCGAGCCTTTGATAGAATACAGGCCGCTTAAAGCGAAAATTATTAACCATAAAACCGCCACTACAATGACGGCTTGTAAATATTCGTTTAATCCAAGATCAAAAATCGCCGGCCTGTACGCCTGGAAAAAATCCGCATAGCGGATATAGTAGGCGCTCATTCCGGCCAGGACGATCATTAAAAAATCCAAAGGCACTAAAAGGAATGAAAAAATTAATTCCGACTTCTTCATAGAGATACACGAACGAAACGAAAAGCAACGAAAATAAACGAAAAATATATTTACGTTCGTTTTTTTCGTTATTTTTCGTTCCTTTCGTGTTTAAAATTAAATCTCAAAAATATCAGGGCAAGCTATAAGCCGGATTCTGTCTAGTATAGCCATTTATCTGGGACGCTTGTTGCCAAACGCCTCATGCGAACCACTTGTTCCACTGCTCCGCAGCGGTCCGCTGATTTTACGCGGATACCTACGCGGATATTACGCTGATTCTTTCAGCGTTAATTCCGCGTATTGATCCGCGTTAATTCCGCGGTCCATTGCGAAGCAATGGTTTGTTCTTGCTCCAGGCAGGGTTTACCACGCATTCCCTGTCACCAGGGAGCGAAGCTTGTAGCTACTTGTCTCGAGAACAAATAACACCAAGCAACTTTTCACCTTTTTTCTACTGCTCCGCAGTAGTCCGCTGATTTTACGCAGATTGCTACGCAGATATTACGCTGATTCTTTCAGCGTTAATTCCGCGTATTGATCCGCGTTAATTCCGCGGTCTAGTGCGAAGCAATAGTTAGTATAGTCTCTGCGGCACTTTCCCTAGGGTTACCCCTGGTGGGCGTTACCCACTGCCAATTCCACTGCTCCGCAGTGCGAAGCAATGGGTAGAGTCCGGACTTTCCTACCAAAAATCGAAAAACGAGATTTGATTAGCTATCCGCTTACCCTGATATTTATGAAATTTAAAGGTCAAAACAACACTCGTAATATATCAGAAACAGACTAAAAAGTCAAGCTTATTTCCCATACAAATAAAACATAGTCCATAGTTAACCCACAGGCTATTTTGCTATTTTCTTTGTTTTAATTCTTTTTTGGTTTATAAACAGTTTCTCCGTTTCTTGTAATAAGTATTACTTTTATACCTACTTTTTCCATACTGCTGACAAAACTCTTAACACTTAATTTGTGCTCGCTTTCAACCAGACTTATTATGACTTTGCTCAAAACACACCTCCTTATTAGTTTAAAGTGTACCCTTATTTATACTTTGCCTAATGCTTTGCATTAAGTCAAGATAGAATTCAAGATTGTTAAGCGTGGCCAAGCGCTGGCCTAGCGGTTCTTTTATTTTGAATAAATGATGTAAATAAGAGAGAGAATACTCGCGCAATTCCGGTACTTTACTATCTTTATTGATTGAAGATTTGTCATAAATAAATTTCGCATTATTAATATTTATAGTTCTGTAAAAGGTTAAAATTTGTAATTTTGAATTTGTAATTTGTTTGTTATTTGTAATTTGG
>JAGLNE010000113.1 GCA_023139655.1 Candidatus Parcubacteria bacterium | reverse complement strand
TTCGTTACAAAACTTATTATGCAGTAAGTCTATTAATTATAAAGGAATTATTTTAATAATTCCAGTAAAAATAGAAAAAAATTGTGAATAATATAATTAATATTTGTAAGTAATTTGTAGTTAATGAAGAATATAAACGTAAAACCGGATATAATTCAGGATGCGATCAATATCAGTAACAACGCATACGCGCCTTTGACCGGCTTTCTTAAGCAGGCTGATTTTAATTCCGTAATTGACAATATGCGCCTTGCAAATGGCAGGATTTGGAGCATACCGATAATCATTAATATTAGCGCGGAAGATTATCAAACGATAAAAAATGAGAAAGAGATATTGTTAGTTAATGATGACGCGATTGTCCGAGTTTATAATATTGAGTTTTATTCCCATCCCAAGGCAGAGCATTTACGAAAAGTTTATGGCACGCTTAATTCCGGCCATCCAATGGTTAATGAGGTAATGGGGTCAGGGGATTATTTATTGGGCGGAGACATAGAGATAGTTAAAGATCCATTTAATAAAGCCCAGGAATTTCATTTGCGTCCGGATGAAACTAAAAAAGAGTTTGCGCGCCGGGGCTGGGAAAAAATTGTGGCTTTTCAGACACGGAATGTACCGCACCGGGGCCATGAATTTTTACTTCGCAAAGCCTTGGAAAGCGCGGATGGTCTTTTGGTCCATCCGGTAGTAGGGGATAAAAAGATCGCTGATTTTAAAGACGAATATATTATTGCCAGCTATAAACTGCTACTGGACAATAATTTTAAAGACCAGGCGGTTTTGGCCGCTCTGCCCATCAAAATGCGTTACGGAGGCCCGCGGGAAGCACTCATGCACGCTCTTATCCGGCGGAATTTTGGCTGTACGCATTTTATTGTTGGCCGCGACCATGCCGGAGTTGGTAATTTCTACGCGCCACAGGCCGCGCAAGAAATATTTAATGATTTTAGTGAAGCTGAATTAGGGATAAAAATTTTGCCATTTAATGAAGTGGTTTATAATAAAAAAGATAAAAGCCATGGATTTATTGACGAGTATAATGAAAATGATACAATTAGATTTAGCGGTACTAAATTGCGGGATTATATTAAAATGAAAGTTAAGCCGCCCGAATATCTTATACGCCAGGAGGTGTATAATTTTTTAATTAATGCCAGTGACCCTTTGGTAGATAATATGTATAAACAAAATAATAATAAAAAAGGTTTTGCGCTTTGGTTTACCGGCTTGTCTGCCTCTGGCAAAACAACAGTGGCGGATCAGGTTTACGCGGATTTAAAAGATAATGGCGCCAGGTTAGAGCGACTGGACGGGGATGTAGTCCGCGAGCGACTAACCAAGGGTTTGGGCTTTGACCGTGAAGGCCGGAACGAGAATATTCGCCGTATTGGCTTTGTGGCCGATATGCTATCACGAAATGGCGTGGGCGTGATGGCTTCCTTTATTACGCCCTACGTTGAACAGCGCGATGAATTGCGCGAGACTGTATATAATTATATAGAAGTTTTTGTTGATGCCCCACTATCTGTTTGTGAACAGCGCGATCCCAAAGGATTATATAAAAAAGCCCGAGCCGGCGAGATTCCCCAATTTACCGGCATTGATGACCCTTATGATAAACCAAAAAGACCGGATATTCATATTAAGACTGACCAGATGAATGCGCAAGAGTGCAGTAAAGTTGTATTAAAATATTTAAAAGAGAATAATTATATTTAAATAATAAAATTTGAATTTATTTAAACTAATATTCGGGCTTAGCTCGATTTTTTTTATTTTATTATTTGTTTTTATAATAATATAAAGAAAAAAGGTCGCTACGTAAGTAACGACCTTTGCGAGTTAACTTTATTTAACACAGAATATCAGGTTCCGTGAAAAGTGATTTAATAAACAAACTTGTTTGTCTAATTTCTAAATAACAAGTATGCTCTCATCTCGATATTCTCTTGCTAACCATTCCTCCGCTTCACTTTTACTATGAAAATCTTTTAATACCCCCCATCCCCCCATTATTCCATATACATCAGAAAATAAATAATAAGTAATCCATCCAATTAAAAATTTATATTTTTGGATTTTGTAACAAGACTTTTCCTTATTTATCTGTTTAATGATTCGAAATTTCTTCATTTTTTCCTCCTTTTGCCATAGGTTGTTAAAAATTTTCAAAACAAAAATAATTTGAAAAATTGTGTTATTGCACGCTTATTCTGAAAAGATCAATTAATTATTGTACACTATTCTGAGCTAAATGTCAAGCTCAGACCAGGTACATTCTGCTCCCAAGCTTAATTAAATACAAAAGACTCGGGGGGGGGCAACATAAACCAATATTGTAGCACATTCTATAGCAAATTCTATAGAATGTGCTAAAAAAATTAATGAAATTTAAAAAAAGCCCTGTAGAATTACCAGGGCTTTTGAAATTGCGATTATCCTTTTACAACCATAAGGTAAATCCCCACCATTATTACAACACTAGAGCATAAACGGATAATTTTATGTTTGAGTGTTATACCTTCTTTCAATACGATTATGCCAAATAACGTTGCGAAAATAATGCTAATGCGCTTGGTAGCGCTAATATAATTAACGTTATTTCCGTATAATGCAACGTTCATGAAAACTACACACAGGCCGTAGACAATGCCGACCTTGATAAAGTTGGCAAGATAATTTTGAAAAAGAAAGATCAATCTAGAGATACCTTTTTGTTTTACCACCCAAATACCGGTGATAAAGGCTATTATCAATAGTACAACAACAGCAAAAATAAACGGATTTCCGCTGTCAACCGCGACCTTGTCAGTATTAATTGATACGCTTGCAAAAAGGACCGAAATTCCGGCTGAAATTTGCGGAAAGCGGCTGAACCATCCTAGATTTATAGAACTTTTATTTTTCTTTGATTTTTTACTGCTTTGCGCCAGCATATTAGCAATTGTAGCTAAAACTATCAGAAAAATGCCGATTAATCCAAGGGTTGTTACGTCAGGCGCTGAGATATGTGTTGGCCTTCCAAGCATATAATACATTAAGTACGATACAGGAATTGTAAGAACCGGTATTAATCCTTGGAATATTGAAATCTGGGAAATATCCCCATAACGGATAGCTTTAATAAAGAAGTAGTAAATACCAACATTCAACGCTCCGGATACGCAAACCGCCCAAGTGAAATCCAAACTTTGCACATCAAATATTATTTGTCTTCCGTAAAACAACGGAGAAATTATCAATGATACAAGCAAGGCTGTTAAAGCGGCAAACCCGTAATGGCCTGTCATAATTTCGTGGTCTTCCAATAATAAATTTGGATTATCCTTTAACCGCTGATCGGTTTTTTGCGGGAAGGAAGCCTTAGTCATTGGCACAAAAAGCCAGCCCGACATTATTGCTCCCATTATAACCAAACTAAGCCAAAAAATTTTATTCAGATTCTCTACGCTTGTTTGTCCGGATAAAATAAAATTAAGAGATAAAACCCATGCCGCCCACACAAAAATAATCAAGTAAAATATCCTTTTTCTTTTATTCATTTCCCCCTCCTTGTTTAGTGGAATAATAAGGTAATTTACATTTAGAAAAATAAAGGTTGAATTTTAAAGAACATACCGATACGTAAACAGTTATTATAAATTGACATGTTACTATACCATGTTTTAGATATATGTCAAGCTCTTAAGACCAAATCTAATTGCCAAAAAATTTAAAAAGAGCCTTTTATAGTATTATAAGCTTTAAATAATATAATAAACCGCCACTTTATAGCATTTGGTGGTTTTTTTATATTTCTTTATCTTTTCTTTATAAAAATTTTATACTTTCTTTAACTTCTCATCATCTACTTTTTGTTACAATAAAATAGAAGTAATTAGTTGTTGAAAAGTCTAAAATAGATGATCTGGCAGTGAGTCTATTAAATTATTACGGGAAAGGTCCAGCATAAAAAGCTCCTAGCCGCGCAAGTGGCCAGGAGCTTTGCTGGTTTTTCTCCCACTCTTCTTCCCCCCTCTCCTTACGAAGGAGAGGGGTTGGGGGTGAGGTAGGTGAGAGTTAGATTAAACGTTTTTATACTCCACCCCTCTTCAAGACCGTCGCTATCGTCTTCAAAATAATTGACAGATCCAAGTACACCGAGCGGTTTTTTACGTAGTAGAGATCGTATTGAAGTTTTTTAAGAGTATCTTCATGGGTCGGGGAATGGTATTCGCCCGAGACCTGATCCCAGCCGGTAAGGCCCGGTTTGGTCAAGAGCCTTTCCTCGTAAAATGGGATTTCTTTTTTAAGTTTAGAGATGAATTCCGGGCGTTCCGGGCGGGGGCCGACAAAGCTCATATGGCCGACCAGGATATTGAGCATTTGCGGTATCTCGTCAATCCGTGTTTTCCTGAGAAAAGAGCCAAACACAGTAACACGCGGGTCATCAGCTGTCGTTAGGGTTCGTTGGTTATTTTCTTCGCGCATGGTGCGGAATTTAACCAGCTTAAAGCCGCCGTTCAGGCCGGCGCGGCGCGAATAGTAGAAGATCGGGCCCCTACTTTCCAGTTTTATGATTATTCCGATAAGCGGCCAGAAAGGAGCGGTAATAACAAGGATGCTAAACGCGAAAAACAGATCATAGACGCGTTTTATAGTATTAAACCATTTTTTACTGCCTTCGTTTAGATTCTCCAAAAACCACATCTGGCTAATCGCTTCGATCGGGATCTTACCGGTAAGGTGCTCATAAAAACCGGGCAGGCCGACAAAATCAATTTTGAGCGGCAAACAGGCAAACATGGTTTTTCTAAGCTCCGGAGATTGGTGCGGATTAGCGGCAAAAATAATCGTGGAAATATTTTGTTTTATTATTGTTTCTTTTAAGCCGAAAATTTTCTCGGTTACCGTTATTTCGTCATTTCCTCCGCGCGGAATGCGGCTGCTAACGATTAATTTGATATTATATCCCAGATGGGGCTGGTCGCGTAGGGTGTCAATTATTTCCTGAACATTTGGGTCGTAACCGATAACGGCGACATTCTCCTTGGTCATCTTGCTAAGCAAGGCTCGGTTGAATAGTCGGCGCCAAAGAATGAAAAGGATAGTAAATAATATTAAATAAATTACCAGATTGGTTTTCGGCGCAATATGTATATTTGGATTTACATAGAAAAACACGGCAGAGAGTCCGCCGGCAATCGTAACGGCCCGGAAAGTAATATTAAAAAATTTTGAATTATTAACCGCGTAATGCAGGTTGTAAAGGTCAGAAATATAAAAAATTATCAGCCAAAAGAAAAACGCCCAGGAGAATGGGATAATATGCAAAGCCCAGGTATCAGCTGACGGCTGTTTGGCATAGCGGACAAGAAGTGTTAGATACAGTGAGGCGTATAAAACGCTAATATCTCCGCAAAGTAAGATGATTTTTTTCAGTCTTTTATGCATGCCGCCATTATAACAGAGATTGATAAATTAATCAAGGTTTTATTGGACCATTATGGCTTATTTTCGCGTATTTTGTTTGTTTGCCTTGAATATCCGCTAA
>JAGLNE010000112.1 GCA_023139655.1 Candidatus Parcubacteria bacterium | reverse complement strand
GCAAATCAGCGAATTAAATAATAACGGTATTGTTACGCTAAACAAAAGACTGGATAAAGAAATTCTTAAGCTATACCAGACTCTTTATTATGAGGGAATTTTGGAATGGAGAGAGGACCCGGCGGCGGTAGTTGATTATGAATTGGAAAAAGGAGATTTAAAACATTTAAGTAATGGGTCTAATCATTTGACTTTACAATCAATAGAAAGCGACGAATCCAGCGATTTTTCTCATGCTACGGTTCTTTTGAAAAATAAAAAATTGCAAGCAGAAATACATCTTATGTCATACTGGGATTCAGACGGCAGAGTTTGGGCAGTAAAGAGCTATAAAAAGATTGAATAAATTGGCAGGCAACACGCGTGTTGGAAAAAAATCGCCAAAAATGGCGGTTTTTTTTATGGTAGTATTTTGCGATGCAAGAAATGCCTGTAGCTATGCGTAGTAATTAGTGAGGCCTTAAAAATAATTAATAATAACAAAACAATCAAATGAAATCCAAGAAAACTATAGTGAGCCTGGCTGTTCTCACTTTAATCCTAACAGCCGGAGTCGCTTCGGTGTCGGCTTACCAAGGTGACTATAGCAAAGCTGGTCCGGATTGCACGCCGGAAAAGCACGAAGCCATGGAAGCGGCATTTGAGTCTGGTGATTATAATGCCTGGGCCGGGCAAATGTCCGGCAAAGGCAGAGTAATGCAGGTTGTACACGAAGGTAATTTTGCCAAGTTTGCCCAGGCCCATAAATTGGGTCAAGCCGGTGACCGGGCGGGAGCTGATACACTTAGGGCCGAACTAGGCCTTAGGGGTAGTAATGGCGAGCGCATGGGCGCCGGTTACAAAGACGGCAATGGCGAGCGAAGCGGCCAAAAGCAAGGTGGCGGCCAGGGCCAAAGACAGGGCAATGGTAGCAGCAACTTCGTTGACCTTGATGGTGATGGCGAATGTGATGGTGATTGCAACAATCTATAAATTATTTGCCGGTCAATAGCAGAAAAGAGAATCTCCTTTTCTGCTTTGACCGGTTATATTTTTATGTTTAGATTAGGTTTGAATAGATTGTTTATGGAAAAAGTATGAATAAAAATAAAGAATATAGCAAGATAATTTTTGCGCTGATACTATTAATTTTGATTCCAACGACAGCTTTGGCCTGGAATGATTGTCCGTATAACGAGACAGATTGCCCTTCCCCCGGGGAGTGTAGTAGATATATTGACACAGATAATGATAAAATATGTGATTGGTCTCAATTGCCGCCGAAAGACAGAGATAATGGAATTTATGGTATAATAAATTTAGAGTCAGAAAATAAACAATCAAAAATCATGTACCATCTTTTACCAATTTCGTTGTTGTTAATTATTTTTTACGCGATCACGCATATTTTATCCAGGAAAAAAATTATCAGCATTGTTAATCACAGAAAAATTTGGAATGTATTGTTGCTGATCTCGTTTTTGATCTCAGGGATACTTGGTATTTTGTTGATTATAAAAATTAATTTTAACATAATAAATTTTTTGCCTTTTAATGCTTTGTTTTGGCATGTTGAAACAGGCATAGCAATGTTTATTATTTGCGTAATTCACATAATTGAACGCAGGTATTATTTTAAAAATTTATTTAAAAAATAAGTAAAATTATTTATAAAAAGAGTTATCACAATTAGCTTATTGCAAGTTAAATATGTTTTAAAGCGTATTAATAAGTAGAATGGATAAATGCGGGAACAAAACCGATGAAGAGTTAGTAACTTTAACCCTGGCGGATCAGGATTATTTTTTGTATATCATAAACAGATATAAAGACAAGCTTTTTAGGTATATCAGGCGGATAACAAATGTTGACCCGGAAGAGACCGAAGATATTTTGCAGGAGGTATTTATAAAAGCTTACACGAATTTGAATGACTTTGATCAGGCTTTAAAATTTTCATCCTGGATCTACCGTATCGCCCATAATCAGGTTATTACCTATTACCGTAAAACAAAAGCCCGTCCCCATGGCCACAGCGCGAGCCTTAGCGATGAGGAGGTGAAAAATTTAGCTTCTGACTTAAATCCGGCTAAAGATGTTGATATACAGCTTTTAAAAAGTAATATTCAGAAAACGTTAGGCAGGCTGGAAGAAAAACACCGGGAAGTACTTGTTTTAAAATTTATTGAAGAAAAAAGTTATCAGGAAATTTCTGATATTTTAAGACGACCGATGGGTACGGTAGCCTCGCTTATAAACAGAGCTAAGCAAGAGTTTAAGAAAGCATCTAAATAATAAATTAAATCTATGAATATAAATAATGGCTTTTCAAAAAATATTCTTAATATCATAAAGAAGAAAGATATTAAGCTAAAGCCCAGATGGCAATTTCTTTTAAAGGATTATGTTATCTGGAGCGTTGGCGCTATTGCTTTAATTATCGGGGGGCTGGCTTTTTCCGTGATTATCTATCTTTTACGTTATGACGACTGGAGTGTCTATGGCCAGATAACAGGCAGTATTTGGGAATTTATACTGCTTACCTTGCCGTATTTTTGGTTGCTTATTTTGGCTGTTTTTATCCTGGTAACGTATTACAATATTAAGCACACTAAAAAAGGTTATCGTTATTCTTTGCCCATGATAGTAATTATTAGCATTGTAGCAAGCATGGTCTTGGGCGTTTTATTTTCTCATGCCGGAATAGGCCGGGCCATAGATGATGTGTTGGGCGAGAAGGCGCCGCTTTATACTAAAATTTTTAACCGACAAATTATTTTTTGGACTCAACCGGAAGAGGGAAGGTTGGTTGGGTTAGTGGTGTCCCGGGTGTCTGACGCTGAATTTATGTTATTGGATTCAAAACAAAACGAATGGCGGATTTTGGGCGATGCAAATTTAATTGAAGTCGGTAAGCCGGTTAAACTTGTCGGCGAGCAATCAGGCGAAAATGAATTTCACGTGGAAAAAATTATGCCGGTCGGCCCGGGCAGGAAATTTTTTATGCGCCACAAAGACAAGCATTTTCCCGGGCCGCTGGGCGATCCAAAGATAATGGAGCGCATTAAAAAGTATCCTGAATTTAAAGAAATTTTTGAACAGGATTTATTAGGGCATAAAGAACGCATAAAAGAGATAATGGAAAAAGACCCTGAATTTATTAAGAATTTAGAGAAGCTTAATATAGCGCCGGAAATAATAGAACAATTGCAGGCAGAGTAGCGTAAAGAATAAGAACATTATATACCGGCAGCATATTTTTAAGTTGCCGGTATTTATCTTTGAAGAAAAATAATTTTAATGCGTATTACTTAATAGAGAGTAAACCCCGTAGAAAGGTATTGCTTGTCTGTGGTATTAAACCATTGACTGCGATAAAATATCACACCTTTGATTTTGTCAGAAGCTTTTCTTTACGGGGTAAAATTAGTAATAATTTGAGATTTTATGAAGAAAGTTATAACTGTTTGTTTATTGCTTGTTTTTGTTTTAGCGGGATGTACCGCGCAAACCAATGATAAACAAAATGGAGACAACAATACATTGGGGAGAAACAGAATGCCTGATTTTGGGCAACCCGAAGAACCGGCCGGAATTAGGGGCTTGGTAAAAACAATAACCGGCAATGAAGTAACAATTTTAAAAATTGCCAGGCCGCAAATGAACGAAAATAATCCCGAAGAAGATGAAAGTGATGAAAAAAAGGATAGCTCTACAGGGCAAAGACCAGCGCCCAGTTTTAGTGGACATGGAACAGGCATGGGTATGGGTACGCGTTCTAATACTGGAACAAGCGACAGCGACGAGAGATTGGCTATGCTAAAGAGCATGAGCGCGGGAGAAGAAAAAGTTATAATCCCGGTGGGAATAAAAATGTTAAAAAATGAAGACGGAGAAATGCTTGAGGCCACCTTGGGTGATGTTAAAAGAGACCAGATGCTTTTGATTTGGACTGATGCAAGCATTACAGACAGAAATATCGCAAATTTTGTAATAATCAATTAATTTTATAATACTATGGCCTCAATACTTGAAGAAAGCAGAAATTCCCAAGGCGTGGGAAAATTTAAAATAACAAAGAAAAAAGTGATAATTTTAATTATTATCATTCTATCTTTGGTTTCTGCTTATTTTTATTTTAATAAAAAAGACGCTAAAGAGACGGCTGTTTCGCAAAAAGAATGGACAGTAAAAAAAGATAACTTAAAAATTTCTATTGAATCAGACGGTAAAGTTGTCGCTGAAGACGGAGTTGAATTATCTTTTTCTGTTAGCGGTAACAATTTAGAAGTAGAAGAAGTATTTA
>JAGLNE010000111.1 GCA_023139655.1 Candidatus Parcubacteria bacterium | reverse complement strand
CTAACGAAAAAGTAATTCTTGAGGGTGGGGACGGCTCGGCAAATTACTGTATTCTAAGTAACGCCGGTAACCCGGCCATTGCCGTAGCGAAAATAGATGGAGCGTGGAGTTCGGCCGACACTTCGGCTGTAGATATAGAGGGTTGGACGACGGGGGAATATAATTATATTCGTGTTTATACGACAGACAGCGCGCGGCATAATGGGAAGTGGGATGAGGGGAAGTATCGGTTGGAGGGATCAGGGGGTCAGGGTATGATAAAAATTTATGAAGATTATGTACGAATAAACGGATTACAAATAGCTAATAGCAATGATAGTTATCCAGTTGGAATAAGAATATACGAACTAACATCAGATAATAATAAAGTATATATTAATAATAATATTATAAAATCAACCGCCACTATAGCCGGAAATTATGCTGGTTATGGCGGCATTCACACAGCGCATGATGATATAAAAGCCTATATTTATAACAATATTTTATATGATTTTTATGATAGTTATAATGATGGTAAAGGTATATATGGTTTGTTCTATTCTGGGGAAGGTTATATTTACAATAACACGGTTTACAATTCTAATTATGGTATTTGGACAAGTTATAGTACTGCCCGAACAAAAAATAATATAGTACAAAATTGTGATACTAATTATCGTGAAGGAACCGGCTTTCATGCAGATTCCGACTATAATATCTCTTCCGACTCCACCGCTCCTGGCACAAATTCCAAAACCAACACAACTGTCACTTTCCTGGATTCTGCTAACGACGATTTTCATTTAGATACTGAGGATTCAGCTGCTAGAGACGCAGGTGTGGAACTAAGTTCCGAAGCTTCGGAACTTAGTTCCTTGCAGTACGACATTGATGGCGACACACGCTATGACGCGAAATGGGACATTGGCGCGGACGAAGCGCCAACCATTATTTACCGCTCGGTCGGCAACGACACAAATAATTTAGCTACCAGCGGCACCAGCGTGACCATTGCTACTACCACGGCTACATTCTCAGCTGACATGGCGGCCAATATCGGCGTGGGTGATACACTCCAATACGGGGGCAGTGGCTATTACGAATTAGCCTTTATTACCGGCCGCACTTCATCCACTACTTACGAGGTCCAGTCTGCCACCGGCTCTATTCCAGTTGCCACAACAAGCGCCAGCGTTAGCGTATTTAGAGCCCATGAATTCCTGGACGACTGGGAAGATCAGGAAATAGTAGATGTAAACGACGGCATAGACGAATCAGTTGATCAGGATGTCTTAGTCACTAAAATGGATTTAACTGCCAGTAATACTGCCATGTTTGTGCCTTGCTATGCTTCAACGAGCGCGGATAGCTTGCGGTTTAGTATTAATAGCTGGACCACGGCCACTACCACATACATTAAAGTGTATACGCCGGTTAATTCTACTGAAGTAGGTATAAGCCAGCGACATAATGGAATTTGGAATGATAATAAATATAGATTGGAAAACACGGCAGACGTAAATGCTTATTACGTATTACAAGTAAACGAAAATTATTTAAGGTTGGAGGGTTTGCAAGTTAAGATCACCAATAGCGGCGGGTATACTAATGCAAAAGCAATACTTGTTGGTTCAATTGCGACCGGTAATACTGACATTAAAATCTCCCACAATATAATCAAAGGTATATTTTCTAACGCGGATTCAAATGGAACCGGTATCATTATTAATGATTCTGACGTCAATGACGCTACTATCTGGAATAATATAATTTATGATTTTGTTAATGACACTTATGATAATAATGGTATGTATTTAGGCAGCCAAAACAGCGCTATCAAAGTTTACAATAATACGGTTTATAATTGTTATGACGGTATCCAGACTGGATTTAATGACACGATTGCTAAAAACAATGTGGTTTTTGGCAATATTAATGATTTTGTTGGCACGTTTGACACGCTTGATTACAACGCCTCAGACGACGATATGTCCGGCACTGATCCGCATTGGATAGATATAAGCCCAGGGGCAGTAGAGGCCGATGATTGGGCTAGGGCATTTACGGATTACACGAATTATGATTTCAGCATAAAGGATTATTTCTCGCCCCTCTATGACTCTGGCACAAATATTGTTATAGTTGATGACGATATTATCGGCACCGCGCGTCCGCGCGACAAGAGTACGGATGTTGGGGCGTTTGAATTTACCGGGTTGATACCGAAGTATCGGTTTTCGCCTGGGGGGAAGTTTGATATTAAAGGGAGGGTTAAATTCAAATAACAAATAAATTTTAAATTATCAGTGACCCAGTAACCCAATCAGTTATCAATTGACTAATTAGCTAATTGATAATTTATTGATAATTGGGTTACTGAAAATTGATAATTAAGTAAATATTTAATATGGATAAACCAAGGAGGGATAAATTTGACTCAGACGCTCTTGAAGAAAGAATAGCGCGAATGGCAGAAAGAGTAATTGATTTATGTAAAAAATTGCCTAAGAACGGTATTAACCAAAGAATGGTACCGCAAGTAATAGGCTCATCCGGATCATCTCTGGCTAATTACGCCGAAGCTTGCGAAGCTGAGAGTAAGCGTGATTTCCAGCACAAAATCGGAATTGTAAAAAAAGAATTAAGAGAAACAAAAAACTGGCTAAGACTAATAGCTAGAGCAAACCCCGGACATGCAGATGAATGCAGAGGGATTTGGCAAGAAACCCATGAATTATTATTAATTTTTTCTAAAATACTTAAAACCAGTAAATCAAAAAAAAGTAAATGAATTATCAATTATCAGTAACCCAGTAACCCAATCAGTTATCAATTAATTAATTAGCTAATTAGTTATTGATTGATAATTGGGTTACTGATAATTAAATGGTTCGCGTTAATTCCGCGGAAATAAACATATGAAAATAACCTCCATTGCCAAAAACACATCTTATTTCACCGCCGCCCTAGTACTCCAAAAAGTACTCTCTTTTACGTACTTCACCATCCTCGCCCGTAACCTAGTGCCGGAGCAACTGGGCAAATATTATCTGGCGATTAGCTTTACCACTATATTTGCCATCTTCATTGACCTGGGCATGGCTAATGTTTTGACCAGAGAGGTTGCCAAAGCAAAAGACAAGGCCACCGCCTATCTGGGCGCTATCATGGCAATTAAATTGCCCTTGGCACTTCTATCTATAACTGCCGCAATATTAACCGTAAACATCCTTGATTACCCCCAAATAATCCGGCATCTGGTTTATCTCTCCTGCGTGCCTATGGTCCTGGACTCATTTACCGCCACTTTTTTCGCGATCATGCGCGGATTTCATAATCTTAAATGGGAGAGCATTGGCGCGGTAATGTTTCAGGTGATCGCGATGAGCGTTGGTATTATTGCCCTTAAGATGGGTTATTCTTTGCGCTGGATAATGGGCGCGCAGGTAACAGCCAGCATTATTTATTTCCTTTATTCCTCAGTTATGCTGAGAATAAAGTATCAAATCAGATTATGGCCCAAACCAAATAAAACTTTAATTAAATTTATTGTCACGCTTAGCATTCCGTTTGGGCTTTATGGCATTTTCCAGCGGGCTTATATGTATCTGGATACAGTATTGCTTTCGCAATTAGCCGGGGATTATGATGTTGGCCTGTACCAAATTGCTTTTAAGATCGTGTTTGCTTTGCAGTTTCTGCCTCTCGCCTTCATCGCCTCCCTTTATCCCGCCTTCGCGTCATATTGGCGGGATTTGAAAACCTCCGAGCAGCCGCTTCAGCGAGGCAAGCCGGCTTTCGCCAGTTATTGGAGAGACATTAAATATTTCCCCCTCTCCTTGCGAAGGAGAGGGGCTGGGGGTGAGGTAGCTCAGACGGTGGGAGACGAAAACCCCTCCCAACTGGTAATCACCTTTGAGCGGGCCATGAATTATCTTCTCATTATTTCTATGCCGATCAGCGTCGGCATCATCGTGCTTGCAGATAAAATAATTATGCTTTTCAAAGCCGAATACATAAACGCGGTTTTGCCCTTGCAAATAATTATCGCCTCAGTCGTGTTTATATTTTTAAATTATCCCATCGGCGCCTTGCTTAATGCCTGCGACCAGCAAAAGCGAAATACAATTAACATGGCCATTGTTTTGCTCGCGAGTATTATTATAAATATTATTATTATCCCGATTTACGCGGCTGTCGGGGCGAGCATCACGGTTGTCATCACCAATGCCCTTATGTTTACTCTCGGCATGTACTACGCTAGGCGTATCATCAAATACCGTGCCTGGAAGATAA
>JAGLNE010000110.1 GCA_023139655.1 Candidatus Parcubacteria bacterium | reverse complement strand
GTGATCAAATCGGTTGACTGGATCATTGACCTTGGCCCGGAAGGCGGAGATCAAGGCGGCGAGATTGTCGCTGAGGGCACACCCCAGGATGTAGCCAAAGCTAAAAACACTTACACTGGGAAATATTTGAAGAAGATATTGAAATAAAATTTTAACATCTACATAGACACTGAGTGTCCCGCGGACACTTAGTGTCTTTTTTAAACAAAAAAAGAACGGCATCCCTAATATGTCGTCTTTTTTATTTTTATATTCAGGGGGGGGTATTGTAATCGTCGAATTACCGGTCAAATTTAGAATTATAGTAGGGCTACATTTACCTACTAATTATTAAAGCATAGGGATGCCGCTTGAAACTTTCCGGGCTTTCGTACCACCTTGTTAAGCCATAAGGCTTCATTTACATTATGGACTTTGGCGGATTCTACCCAGTTTGACTTACTTAATTAAATACTAACACTTATAATATATCTGTCAATTTTGGCTTATTTTAAACAAAAATATCTTTATATAAAAGATGTCTGAGAAAAAAATCAGGGCGGGGTGGATAACTTTATCCTTCCCCGCCCTTGTGTTAAAAGTTCAATTAAATTTATTTTCGTTGCTTTTTATCTCCCGTATTTTATCCCTCTTCGTCTATTTGAGACAGACTAACCTCCTTGCCCGGAAGAATTAAATGTAATGCGATCGAAACAATCGCAGCCAGGGCGATCTTTTCAATATTCATCATCCCTACCTTTATCGCCAAGCCGCTTAAGCCAAAAGCAAATGCTTGTCCGCCGATAATAATATTCCGGGGATGGAGAATGTCGATCTTTGATTTATTGATCACATTTGCACCCACCACAGCTATTGCCGGAAATACCGCCATCATTATCCCGCCTTTGACCGGATCCGGAATAGTGCCGAGTAAAGCACCCAATTTACCTAAAAAGGCAAAAGAGATCGCCGCCAATGCCGCCCAAGTCATTACAGCCGGATTGAATATTCTGGTCAAGGCAATCGCCCCGGTTACTTCACTGTAAGTCGTATTTGGCGGTCCGCCAAATAATGAAGCCAAGCAAGTGGCCGCGCCATCACCCAACATGGTTCGATGCATACCGGGGTCCTTTACATAATCTCTACCCGTTATACCGCTAATGGTAAAGACATCACCAACGTGTTCGACAGTCGGCGCAATAGCGGAAAATATTATTGTAATGACAGCTAGAATCGCCGACCCCCAAACATTAACGTCCCAAAAATTAAAAAATAAAGTGAAATTTGGAACCATTATCCAGGAGGCTTTTGCCACCGCAACAAAACTAACCACTCCAAGAACAATAGACCAGATATAACCCCAGGCAAGTGCGATCAAAATCGCGAAATGGCGGGCAATACCTTTCACAAAAAAATACCAGATGATCATTACTGCCAAAGTACTCATCGAAAGCCATAACGCTGTCGCAATCGGCATACTTTCTACAAACAGATCCTGCGACATCTTACCGCCAATCGGCACTAAGGCCAAACCGATTATCATAATAACCGGCCCGATAACAATAGGCGGAAAAATGCGATGAATAACTCCGATACCATAATATTTGATTATACGGCTGGCGCCCATTTTTACAAATCCGGCCGCGCATAATCCGATCATGGTTGTGGGAATTCCCCAGGTCTGCACGCCATAAGCTATTGCTGGAATATAGGCAAATGATGAGCCCAGGAATACCGGCACTTTCCACTTGGTAATATACTGAAACAAAAGTGTACCCAGACCAGCGGTAAACAAAGTGACCAAAGGGTCCAACCCGGTCAAAATCGGCACCAACACAGTGGCGCCAAACGCGACAAACAAAAACTGAATGCCAAAAGGTATGTCTCTTAGTCGAAGGTTGTAATCAGGGTTTGAAAAATCATACTTTTCCATGGTTTTCTTCCTTTCTTTTTGGGGTTAACTGATATGGTAATTACTTCGTGCCAAAAATCTTGTCCCCGGCGTCTCCTAGACCGGGAATAATGTAACCAACTTCATTGAGTTTTTCGTCTAAAGCGGCCAGCCAAATATTAACATCTGGATGTTCGTTTTGAACTTTTTTTACTCCCTCCGGGGCTCCGACCAAAAAAAGCGCTCTAATGTCTTTGCAATTCTTTTCTTTTAGCTTTGCAAAGCAAGCACAGGCAGTGCCGCCGGTAGCCAGCATTGGGTCAAGCACCAAGGCGATCCGCTCTGGAACATCTTTAATTACCTTGTCGTAATAAGGAACTGGTTTAAGCGATTCTTCATCGCGATAAAAGCCAATAATACTACCCTTGGCCTGCGGAATAATTGACAAAAGTCCAGACTCCATGCCCATGCCGGCCCGCAAAATTGGCACATAGGTCAATTTCTTTCCTTTGATCCTTTGTACCATAACTTCGCCCTCCCAGCCCATGATCTTTTTATTCTCCAATTCCAAGTCGCGCAAGGCCTCATAAATCAACAAGCTGGTAAGTTCATGGACCACCATCCGAAAAATTAACTTTGACAGTCCATCCTCCCGCAAAACACCGATCTTGTGCTTAACCAAAGGATGATCAACAATGTGTAAACTCAAAACTACCCCCTTTCCGGTTTTTACCGTTAAAATGGTTGGCTTAACTAATTGTAAAGAACGTTTAATCGCAAAAAAAAACGCTCCTCCTTTAGAACGTTAAATTGCTAATATTTTAAATTTTCTTATCTTAGATTAACATAATCGCAATTACCCGTCAACCCTTTGAAAATGCTAATTTTATTTGTTTTCCCCAAAAACCTGAGCCGTAAAAATTTGAATTTCAGTGGCTTTGTCTTTATAACAATTCGGCTGTAGCCCGGCTTTTTGCGCGCAAAGCTCAGAGAGAAAAGTTTCTTTGTCCCAGTCGGTTTCGGTGGCAACTTGCGGCAAAAATACGCCGGATTGGTAACCTCGTTTTATAATAACGCCATGCTTACCCATCTCTATTTTTTGCCAATCATCTATTCTCTTAGGCGCAGACAAAATGCTGATTTCATATTCAAGCTTTTCCAATTCGTTTTCACTAACTGGTGGGAAACGTGGATCTTCCGTACTGGCGGAAACCGCCATATCACGCACTACTTGCCAAAGCGGCTTAGCGGACGGAATAATTTGGCCGATACAACCACGAAGCTCACCTCTTATCTTAAGCGTAACAAAAGCCCCCTCTTTCCAATTCAAACGCTCATCCCGAACATCAAACTCCGGTAATTTTTCCCCTCTGACCTTTGCTTCAACCGTTTTTTTCGCTATATTTAAAAGCTCAATTTTTTGTTTACTATTTAAAACATTAATTGCAGAATCAATATTTTCTGTTGTCTGTTGTCTGTTGTCTGTTGTCTGGCCAAAGGCCATGCTTCCATACCCCACCACCCGCGCCTTATCATCAATCTCAACATCCCCACTATTCAAATATTTAAGAATCTCTACTTGATCCCAATTTAATTTGCTCGCCAAGGTTATTAAAGTCTTCACCCCATCAATCCCGCAACAAAGAGTTTGTAGACCTGCTACTCCTTTACTCTCTATCGTTTTAATATGCTCTTCTAATGCTTTAATATCCCTATTTTTTATTTTTTCCAAAGTAAGCTCATCAATAGATTTAGCGTCAGCGTAGCTGGGATAATGCGACAGGTCAGTGGATACTACCACCAAATCGTTTTCTCCCAGATTATCAGCCAGGGCCGAAGCTAATTCTAAGTATGCCTTGTCACCGGTATTGCCAAATACGATTGGCACAATTTTAAAACCGTCCTTAAGAACGGTTTGTAGGAATGGTAACTGTACTTCCAGAGTATGATCGCTAGTATGCACTTCAGTGTTAAATCTAATTGCCTGGCTTGACGCTACTAATCGTTCCGCCATATCGCGATCAACAGGGACTTGCCCGAGCGGTGTCTCCCAGGCATCTGACTCATCAATCGCGATTCCTGGGAAATAATCCGTGTGCGAATTGCAAATAATTACCACTGTTCCTGTTTCTTTTCCTTTGACCTGGTTAAAACCATGAGCAGCCACCAGCCCGGAATAATCATAGCCGGCATGAGGAACAATGATCGCCTTAAGGTTTAGAGCTAACTCTAAACCTGAATTGGCAGATTCTAAATAATCTTTTGTTTTTTTCTCTAAAATACGGGCGTTAGCCGGATAAAATTGTCCGGCCATTGCCGGCGATCGAACCTGATCAAAGCTTGGAGACTTGAATTTGCTTGATTCCATATTATTATTGATACAAGCAGGGAATATAAAAATTATTAAAAAAAATAATACATAATACTTATTCATGCCAAATTGATTTTTTCCAATATTTTTAATTCAACTATATTTTTTGTTGTTTCCCAAACCGCGAAAGTGCCTTTCTGAAACATTCCTCCAAGCGTACCGGGGTTAACCATTCTAATTTTATTTTTCTCCTCTATCCAGGGCTTATGAGTATGGCCATAGAAAATATAATCACATTTACCTTTTTTCTTAACTTCTTCAATTAAAAATGGCTCATGACAAAATCCAATATTATAATTATCCAGCTTAAAAAATCCTAAGCGACCATAATTATTTATATTAGCATATTTTTTAATATCTTTCTCTTCGTATAAATTAATATTACCCCTTACCAAATGTATTATACCCGGAAAATTCGCAGCCATAGCTTCTATTGTTTCAATATTTGTTACGTCGCCGCAACAAATTAACTCTTCAATATTATTCTTTTTACACCAAGACAAACAGTTATTTAAATTTACAATATTATCATGAATGTCGGATATAATTACTACTTTCATAAAACATTTATTTAGTCCATTATGCCGGGATTTTTCTTAACCATTCTAAATATAATTATCTGGAAAAATATAGTACTAACCAAAGCCGTAAGAACCAGGGCTGAATACAGCGTGGGTGGTAAGAGACCAATACTAAGGGCAATATAAGCAATCGCCAATTCCACTGCCCCCCGGGAATTCATGCCCCAGCCAACCAAAAATAATTGTTTCGGCCTAAGTTTAGTTATCGGTTTCGTTAAAAACACCCCTATGATCTGGCTCAAGGTGGCGACGACAAGCACAATTAGGAATATCCACCAATCAAGCCTTAAAGAATGAAAATCAAACTTAATTCCCATGTTTACAAAAAAGAAAGGGACCAAAGAAAATAGTAATAATTTTTCTATTCGTTTTAGCTTGGCGCTGAAACGATCCAATGAATAATGCGCCATCATCCCGGCGAAAAATGCCAAAAGAACCGCGAATAAAGTAAACAATTCTGACACTTGAAAGCCGCGCGTAAAAATATAGCTGACAAGCAAAAGCAAAAACACCCCAATAATATCATTAATAATACCAGTACCCATAAGAAGCGCTCCGAGCTTGGTCTTAAGCTTTTTTAGCTGCAGTAATACGCGGGCCTTTGTCCCCTCGGCCGTAACGCCAAAACAAATGCCCATGATAATTGCCGCCGGCAAATCAAAGCCCAAGAGAGTAAAAACAATCGTACCGGCAAGAAGTGATGTGGTCAAGGTAAAAAGAGTTACAATAATAGCGTCTTTTTCTTCTTTAAAAAGCAAATTGCCCGACACCTCAAAGCCGGCTAAAAACATCAAGGTGATCAAGCCAACAGTTGCCAGACCTTCTACCATCGCTTCGTGACCTAATATTAAATGCTCATAAGCCAAAGGAAAAGTAAGAAACAAGCCAGCCACGATCATGCCGATCACTTTTGATAAATGCAAACGATAAGCTGCGCGGCTAAAGCCGTAGCTAACCAGAATTATTATAAATAGTTTAAAAGCGATATCCATATGATTAAATTATAAACTCCAAGCACCAAATCCCAAATAAATTTCAAATTCTAAATTCAAAAAATTAAAACAAAAAATAGTATAATTCATACCCCATGCCAAGGACAAATAAAGAAATAAAAAAATAAATTATATAATTCGGGGTTTGCCATTTTAGTATTTGTAAATTATTCTTTTTTGCTTTCATGTTTCTAAAAATCAACAAAAGCATAATTGCCGACAAACCGCCCGCCACCCCACCGGCAAAGCTAATAACATCGGTTAAATTTCGAATTCCGAATAAAAATAAAGAATATGGCACAAAGGTCGCTAAGGCCCAGGCTAAATTTTTATTTACTTTATAGTCCCACCACAAGGTTTCCCTAACCGCCTCGGTTACCAGAAGAACCGAAGTGGTCATGGATAAAATCCCAAATATCAAAGAAAATAGTATCACTCCATTGTTAAGGATCTGTTTTAGGCCGACCAAAGCGTCCGGGGTGGTAGAGCCGCCGGATATGCCGACAATAGTTAGAGTAAATAATATCGTAATAATGACAGGCACTAAAGTGCCGAGTCGCACTGCCCGCTTGACTTGATCCGGGTTTTTTTTGAGCAATTTAACTACAATCGGAATAGAGCCGTTCCCGTCCAGAGCCATTAAGGTAGCGCCATATGGAATCAGCATATACCGCCAATCAACCATAAAATAATTGCTTATTTCAATCGCTGCCCGGCCTTTAATGATAATAAACAAAACCACCAATATTAACAACCCGCTCATTATTATTTCTGCCCGGGCAATCGTATTAATGCCGAAAAAAACCACCCCGGCCGCGAATAGAAACACAATTGTCGAATATAAAAATTCATTACCGCCAAACATTGGCGATAAAAGCTGGTTTAAAAAAATACCGATAATAATTATGTAGGCCAGGAGTGCGCCGCAATTGCCGATCATCTTGGCCGCGAATACTATGTGTTTGCCCGCTCTACCCAGATAAATACCGGCGTAACCAGGCATACGATGATAGGCGGAAGTTACCAGTACCATGTTGGCGTAAATCATGTGTTGAAAATACTGAACACCGCCGAAGAAAAGAATAAAAATCAAAAACGGTACTACTCCGCCCTGCGCCACCACAAAAGGCAGGCTAAACATACCCACCCCGATAATATAGCCGATCATCACAGACACCGCGCGCAGTATATCTTTGTTAAACATTTTTTTGATATTTTTAACTTATTGCGTTTAAACGATTTAAAAACCTCTTGTCATTCTGAGGACCCCTCCTCTCGCGAGAGGAGGGGGGCGAAGAATCTCGTCTCTATATCCACGGGATTCTTCGCTCCGCTCAGAATGACAAGAGGTCTAAAAACTATTTTCTGATCTTAATGTCATAATCAATTTGTTCAATTTTCCTAAGGCTTGACTTGGCTTGATCATACTTGGTCCGAAGATATC
>JAGLNE010000011.1 GCA_023139655.1 Candidatus Parcubacteria bacterium | reverse complement strand
GAACACACGGAACACAGCAAACAAAAAGGGGAGTTGCACAATAAGCGGCAAGCAGGAAGAAAAAGGGTTAACCTTGTTCTTTTTATAAAGCTCAAGCATTGCCTTGCTCATTGCCTCTTTATTGTCTTTAAATTTTTTCTTCAATTCCTCAGTCTGGGGCTGTAGATCTTGCAAGGCTTTTTGCGATTTTATTGATTTTTTTGATAAAGGTAATAATAATAATTTGATTACAACCGTGAGCAATATAATCGCGATCCCTAAATCATTCCCGGGAACAATATTGTAAAGAAATACTAATAAATTTAATACTGGTTGATAAAAAAATGTTTGAAACATTATTGCACGTAACACACAACACGTAACACATAACAATTATTTATTACGGTAAATATGTTTATCTTATTTTTCTTATTTATCCTATTATTCTTATTTTACAGGGTCCCAACCGCCTTTATTAAAAGGGTTGCAACGAAGAACCCGCCAAATTGACACTAAACCGCCCTTTATAAACCCGTATTTTTCTAAAGCTTTAATAGAATATTCTGAACAAGTAGGTTTAAAGCGGCAAAAGCCAAAAGGGTGTTTATGTTTAAAAATGCCGTGGTCCGGCGAAAAGGTCTTTTGGTAAATTTTAATTATATAAATTGCGGCTTTCTGAGGAACAATCTTTAATATTAGCCAAAAATTCATTTATTCTCGTTTATTTAAGTAATTTAAGCTTACTAAGGCCCTTAAGCACCAAATCCTTGATTTCTTTGTATTCCTTATTAACAACCGCTTTTTGAGTAATAATAACCACATCATAGCCAGGTTTAATGTCTTTAAGGCTATCCTTAATTACCTGTCTAAGGCGACGTTTAATTTGATTTCTGTCTACGGCTTTTTTGCTAATTTTAGCGCTTACAATAAAACCAAACCGGCTAACAGCCAGTTTGTTTTTACTTATCTTTATTCCTAGAGCTTCATTAAAATTAGAACGCCCGGTTTGCCAAACATTATCAAAATCTTTTTGTTTAGTTAAACGATATTTTATAGCTAACACAAACTTAAACAAAAACTATTTAGTAAGCTGGCTTCTTCCTTTAGCGCGACGGCGGGCAAGGATATTGCGACCACTTTTACTGGCCATTCTTATTCTAAAGCCATGTTTCTTTTTGGCCTTGCGGACATTAGGCTGATATGTTCTTTTAGGCATATATCTCTTGTAAATTCTTTCTTAATACTAATTTAGAATAACACTTTTGTTTTGTTTATGTCAACCAGTTGTTAAAAGTTGTCTGTTTTAATTTTAGTGGATGGTTTTGTGAATAATTCTGTATAATACCTTGTATATATCTTCTGGGTTAATGGTGTGTTAGTACGGGTTAAAATGTATATAGTTTTGGTGATAAGTATGGTTAGACGACTAATCCACAAAATTAAACACTTTTAAAGCTCCCTTCTTACCCAAATTATTTACACACTAAAACCCTAAATTCAAACCTAACATTAAACAAAAACCTCTATTTTATCAAATTTATTCACCTCTTTATTATTATAGTTATTTAATATATTAATATTTAAATAAAACAAAATTTAGTTTGACAAAGCGACTTGTTAAAAATTTATATTTGACATAAAATATCATTGTGGGATAAATTTTAAAAATTAAAAATCATTAAAAACAGGTTTTTTGTTTCCACTATCTGTTAACATGTTATAAACATCTGTGGGGGTTTTTAAATTTTTGTTTAGTTGATATAATGCTATTGTTGTTTATTTATTTTTTTAATTTTATTATCTAATTTTTTTATTATGAATAATAATCAGTTATGGCAAGCGGTTTTGGGGGAGATTGAATTAAATCTTTCTAAAGCAAATTTTACAACTTGGTTTAAAAACACTTTTATTTCCGAGTTTAATGATAATAAATGTATTGTTTGTGTCCCTAACACTTTTACAAAAGCTTGGTTGGAAAAAAAATACCACCAGCAAATTTCTGATGCTTTAAGTAATGTTTGCGATCGTAAAGTAAACGAAATTTTTTATAAAGTAGAAATCCGAAAAAATTCGCCAATGGGTGATTTATTAAAAAAGATAAAAATTAAAAAAGAAGAGGGCGAAGCGCCGGTTTCGATTAACCGTTTTGGTTTAAATGCTCGTTATGTTTTTGATTCTTTTGTGGTTGGCAAGGGCAACGAGCTGGCTCATGCCGCCAGCCAAGCTGTGGCAGCCAACCCCGGCAATGCGTATAACCCCTTGTTTATTTATGGCGGGGTCGGTTTGGGGAAAACCCATCTTTTGCAAGCGATTGGCCACGAAATTACAAAACAAAGCGGGCAGGTACTTTATGTGAGCAGTGAAAAGTTTACCAACGATTATATCCAAGCGGTAAAAAGCGGTAATGCAAAAGATTTTAAAGAACGCTACCGCAACGTTGACTGTTTGTTGGTGGATGATATTCAGTTTATGGCCGGCAAAGACGGCACCCAGGAAGAGTTTTTCCATACTTTTAATGAGCTTCATCAAAGCAACAAACAGATTATTTTAACATCTGATCGGGCACCCAAGTCTATCCCGGCGCTTGAGAAACGACTTTTGTCCCGTTTTGAGTGGGGGATGGTGGCGGATGTTTCCCCGCCAGACGTTGAAACCAAAGTGGCGATATTGTCTTCAAAATGCAAAGAAAAAAATTATAGTTTAGATGATGACATTTTGCATTATATTGCCAGTAGTGTGCAAAACAACATTCGGGAATTAGAGGGGGTGTTGAACCGTTTAATTGCTTATCACGAGTTTAATAATTCACAGCCCAGCATGGATTCAACCAAAAATGTTTTAAATAGTTTACTGTCTAATATTAAAACCAAGTCCACTACCAGCAAAAATATTTTAGAAGTAGTTTCCCGTTTTTTTGATATTGGCCAAAAAGAGATAATGGGCAAGAGCCGGAAAAAAGAATTGGTATATCCGCGGCAGATAACCATGTATTTAATGCGTAAAGAGCTAAATACGAGTTATCCAACTATTGGCAGCGAATTGGGCGGACGGGACCACACCACCGCTATGCACGCTTTTAAAAAGATTGTTAGAGAAGCCGACAACAATGAGCGGGTTAAACAGGATATTGAATCAATAAAACAGGCTCTCTACGCCAGTATTTAGTTTGTTACGAATTATTTTGGCTTAAATTATAAACAATAATTAGTTTGTCATTCTGAGCGTAGCGAAGAATCCCGTGGATATAAAGACGAGATCCTTCACTTCGTTCAGGATGACAGTAAGGTTATTAGTATTTATATTTCATGAAAATATCAAGCTTACAAGAAAATTTAAAAAGCGGCCTAAATACAGTCAGCCATATTGCCGGCAAGAATCTTAATTTACCGATTTTAAATAATGTTATGTTTGAGGCTAAGGGCAAGAATATCCGTTTTATAACTACTGATCTGGAGATCGGAGTAGTATCAACTGTGCGTGGCAAAGTAGAAAAAGAGGGTGTTTATACCGTTGACGCAAAAGTAATTAGTGAATACATTTCTTTGTTACCGAATAAAAAAGTTGACATTGACCTAAAAGATAATAAGTTGAAAATTCAATGCGAGAATTATAAAACCGTAATAAAGGGGCAGTCGGCTGAAGATTTTCCCTTAATTCCCCAGGTAGACAGGGAACAGCACTACAAAGTTAACGCAGACGAATTTAAAAAAGCTTTATCCCAAGTTATTTTTGCGGTCTCTAACTCCGAGACCCGGATTGAATTGTCTGGCGCGTTGCTTAACTTTAAAAAAAACCAGTTGGTTTTAGCCGCGACTGACAGCTATCGTTTGGCCGAGTGCAAACTGCCGTTAAGCACTAACGGACAAGCGGAAAAAAAGATAATTGTTCCGGCCAAAACCCTGCAGGAGGTGATACGAATACTATCCAATATAAAGTTAGAAGCGGTTGGCGAGGGCGATATGGAAGTAGAGATGTTTATTTCCGAGAACCAGATACTTTTTACCTTTGGCTCGATTGAATTGGTATCGCGCTTGATTGAGGGCCAATATCCGGACTATGAGCAAATTATACCGGTCGGACCGGGCACTTTGGCCACAATTAATAAGGCTGAATTTGTCCAGGCCGTTAAAGCCTCGGCAATTTTTTCTAAAACTGGGATCAATGATATAAACTTGGACTTTCCTGCTGGCAAAAACCGGGTTATAATTACATCCGAATCAAGCCAGGTTGGAGAAAACACGATTAACCTGGACGCCAGCGTTAAGGGTAAAGACAATGGTATTGTCATTAACTACCGCTATTTGCTTGATGGAATTAACAATATTAATACTAACGATTTGAAGCTGGAAGTGATTGATAATGCCACTCCTTGTGTTATCCGCCCGGACAAGGAAAATTCTTACTTATATGTAATTATGCCAATTAAGCAATAGAGCCAATAAATAAGAGATGTGAAATATCTGGCAAAATAAAAAACGCACTGATCAAATAATGGTCGGTGCGTTTTTTAGATGAATTTAAAAAAGACGCTAGGTGTCCGCGGGACACCTAGCGTCTAGTGTGTCTAGTAATCATTTTAATTATCAATATTATTTACTATCAGCGTGATCGGCTCCAAACGGATTGACTCTTTGCTCCAGGTGATCGCCTCCACGTTGATAGAATAGGTGCCACTAGGCGGAGTGTCTACCCAAGAAATAACTATTTGATTGCCCTCAATCGGTTCGGCCGTGGCAATAAATCCCGGCGTATCTCCACCCTCAACTAAATAAGAAAAGTTAACGCGGGCCAGTGATTTTGGGTTTGTGTTGTTTATGGTTAATGTTAGCGGAAAATCAATGTTAGATATAGCTAGACCGCTGCTAGGTGCTACCCAGTTAACTTCAACCGCGCCAACGCTAATTTGGTTTTCCAACTTTAAGTTAAATTCTATTTCGCGTATTTTGCAATTTTCTACATCGTCGCAGGCTTTGATTTTTAAATTATGAAAACCATTGGCAAGAAAGTCAATGCGTTTATTCATATTAAAAGGGTAGTCCGTGGTTGAATGAAAGAGATTGTCGTTGACAATGTAGTCAACGCGTTTAACCCCGCGTACCGAGCTGACCTGGATTCGGACGTCAAGGTTGGGGCCGCTGATTGTTTGGTTATTTCCTGGAGTAACAATACTAATTTGGGGGATGTTTTCCGGTTGGTGGACGTTATCCGTCTCAGTTGGCGGCTTACCGCCAAGCAAGGCGGAACTAGTCGCGTTGGTGGAGCTGGCCAGTTCTTTTTCGGCCCAGGTAAGGACGCGCGACTCCCAGAGTTCAAACTGTGGGTCATTGCCCGGGTTTTTGGGTATATCGCCAAGCGGGTTTTTGGGGTTAACATAGTAAAGAATAGAGTGTGGCTCAAAGAAAGTTTTTTCTTCAATCAAATGTTCCGGCGTATGTTCGGTTGCCAGGAGCCCGGAAATTTTATCAATTTTTATAACTTGGGCTGTACCAACTTCGCCGTCCAGGATGGCCTTATTGGTTTTTTTAATTTCTGGGGTTTTAAAGCTTTCTATTGGAGTGTCCCCAAGTACGCGTTCCATAAAATCATGCCAGATCGGGGCCGCGACTACGCCGCCGGCCGCGCCTCGTTTCATTTTGGTATTGTCGAAGTTGCCTACCCAGACGCCGGTAACGATTGAGGGGGTATAGCCAATAGTCCAGGCATCGCGGTAGTCGTTGGTGGTACCGGTCTTGGCCGCTACCGGCCGGTTCCCAAGGGTTAGCCAATTACGTTCGCCAAAAGCGTAAGCCCGGGAAGCGTTGTCGGATAAAATATTGTTAATTAGGCGGGCTATCCCGGGGTCCAGTACTTTTTTATCTTTGTCTTCTTCAAACTCCTCCAGGGTCTTGCCAGTGCTGTCTTCAACCCGGAGAATGCTGGTAATTGGATGTGACACACCTTCGCGGGCAAAAACGCCAAAAGCATTAGCGTGTTCAAGGAGCTTTATTTCACCACCGCCAAGAACCAGAGATAGGCCATAACGGTCCCGCTCTTCCAGGCTGGTGTAGCCCAGGTCCTGGGCCAGGTCTAGCACATTGTCAACTCCGGCCAAATATAGTGCCTTGACTGCTGGGATGTTTAAGGAGCCGGCGAGCGCTTTGCGGATCGTTACCGGCCCGTGTTCGCGTAGATCGTAATTATGTGGTTCATAAGGCTCGGCCTTATCGTTGGAAAAATTAGTCACCACATCATAGAGAATGGTATTAGGCGTATAACCTCTTTGGAAAGCAGCCGCGTATATCAGTGGTTTCATTGAGGAACCGGGCTGTCTAAGTGACGTGATAATATTTACTTGCCCATCAATTTCATCGTTAAAATAGTCCTTGCTCCCGACCATGGCGAGAATTTGTCCGGTTTTTGGGTCTAGGGAAACTAGGCCGGCATTAGTGGCTTCGTATTGCTCATCGTTCTCTTCTGCGTGTTCGGTAATTATTTCTTCGGCAATATTTTGTTTATAGAGATCCAGGGTGGTAATTACCCTAAGACCGCCTTGCTCCACCATTTTTTCGCCATATTTTTCCGAGAGCATTTCCCGGACATACATGACAAAGTGAGGAGCTTTGATGTTTGAGGTGGGGGGTTGGAAATCAAGAATATATTGCTTAGCTTCATCTGCCTGATCAACGGAAATGAATTTTTGCTCAACCATTAGGCCAAGAATGTATTGCTGACGGCCGATTAACAGGTCGCGGTTGGGCCCGTACGGCGAGTATTTGCTCGGCGCCTGAGGAAGAGCAGCCAGGATAGCTGCTTCGGCCAGATTAATATCGCGGACGCTTTTGCCAAAATAGAGCTGACTGGCGGCCTCTACGCCGTAGGCGGTTGAGCCGTAGGGGATTTCGTTAAAGTACATGCCCAGTATTTCGTCTTTGGAGTAAGTTTTTTCAATGCGGTAAGCCAATATCCACTCTTTAAGTTTGCGGGTAATGGTGCGCTCAGACGAAAGAATCGCGTTTTTAACAAATTGCTGAGTTAAGGTAGACCCGCCCGCTATTGGCTTGCCTCTGATTTTATTCCAAACTATACTGCGGAAGATTCCCCAAAGACTTATACCCCCATGTTCGTAGAATTTTTTATCTTCAATGGCGATTGTTGACCATTTAACAAAATCCGGAATCTCTATTAAAGGAATTTCAGTTCGTTTTTCCTCGCCATACAGCTCAAACAGGACGGTTTCTCCGGTCCGGTCATAGATGCGTGTGCTTTGCGGAACAATGCGTTCGGTAAGTTTGGAAATATCCGCAACTCCGCGGGAAACATAGGCAAAGAAAGACAGCATTACCAAAGCACCGGCGACAAAGAGAATCAATAAACCAAGCAGAAATCGTTTTTTTAGTTTTGGCCCGAATATAACCAGGCCTTTTTTTGTACCGGTAAGGGGTTTTCGCGCTCTTTTATTGGGCGGGGTTTTGCGTCCTCGGCTGACATAGTATTTTTTTTTGCTTTTCCGCCAGGACTGATAATTTTTTTTATTTTTTATTTGAGACATAAATTAATTTATTATCCTTTTGTTTGTCATCCTGAGCGAAGCGAAGGATCTCGTGGGTTTTTCACGGGATTCTTCTTCCGCTTCGCGGAATCAGAATGACAATATTTTAAATCATTCCCGGTAATACTTGGCCGCTACCTCGGGTGAAACAGAGTTAATCACCAGGCCAGAGCCTAGCTCAACCCCGGCCCAGACTGAGTCGCGGGGCTGGATTTTTAGATAAAAATGTTGGTCTCGGTGAGTTACTACCTGGTGGAGAAAACAATTAAAAGATAGGTCCAATATTTGAAGTTTTTTTAGGATTATTTTATAAACGTGAGCTAAGGCCCGGAACTCCTGGTCGTTTAACTCTGTAATATTATCCAGGTGTCGCTTGGTAAAGAGCCAGGCTTCGTAGTGGTATTCGCTGGCATAGGGCGCGAAAGCGGCCACATATTTGTCTTCATAGATTTTTCTCTCACCAGCCATTTCTTTTTTGATTATGTCGCAATAGGCGCAGGAGTGGTGTTTGACCTGGTAAGACTGGGCGGCCATCAGCTCCTCGTGCACGTCCGGTGGCAGGATGTGGGTGGCAAAAATTTGGGAATGGGCGTGGACGATAGTTGCTCCGGACTTGGAGCCTTGGTTTTTAAGGCAAAGTATATAATCAATATTTTCATTTCGGCTTATGGCCTGGGTGCGGCGGGCATACATGCGCAGTACCAACTCTACTTGTTGGTCGCTTAGGTTGGCCAGTTCGCGGGAGTGGTGGGGGGTTTCTACAATTACCTCTTGAACGCCGTAGGCCTTATCGTTATTTAGCGTTACGGCCGGGAAAACATTGTCAACCGAAACTACTTGCCAATCACCTTTTTTATCTTTTATTTTTTCTTTAATATAGCCTTTATGTTCTTTGGCATAAGCGGCTAGTTTTTCCGGACAGAGTACACACGGAGAAGTACGTTCAATTACGGTTTGCTCTTTTATGTCCCGCGGGCGTTTGGCCCGTCCCGGGGTAATTATCACATATTTATTCAATAAATAAGCTTTGCGAATTTCAGATTTTCTTTTAGTCGCCATATGTATAGTTGTTAAAAAGTAAAAAGTATAAAGAATAGTATGTCATCCTGAGGGCAAAGCCCGAAGGATCTCGTGTTTATTCTCGGGATTCTTCGCCTTCGGCTCAGAATGACAATATAACAGTATATAAGTAATTATAACAAAAGACCGGCATTCTATAAAGCCGGTATTACTATAGTTGATTTAAGGGTGGTTTGTCAACTTATATTTTCGTAGTTTTATAGACACTTAGTGCCCCACGGACACTGAGTGTCAATCATGTAAAATATCGCCTAGCTTAGCCGTGGCAGTGCAAATAACCGAATCGCCGGCGCCGTAATAGATATGGAGCTTATTATTCTTTAGAACTGCGCCGCAGCAGAAAGTAACCCTTGGCATGTTTCCGGTTTTTTCCATTTGTTTAAGATAATTTTTCAGATCCTGTTCTTTGATTGTTTGCAATTTATTAAGCCCACCAGGCATTATATCTACTGCTCCTGAGAGTTCGTATTTTTTCTTAGGACCAAATATGTGATTTTTACTACGGAAAATAATTTTATTAGGGTTTTTAAGGTCAAGCAAAAGGCAGCCCAAGCGATAAAACATATTTTTATCAATACCATGGTAAATAACCAACCAGCCTTTATTTGTTTTTATTGGCGGAGGTCCGGCTTCAACATAGGTGTTATCAAAAAAATTGCTTCGTCTGGGAGCTAAAAACGGTTTTTGGCAGGCTTTCCACTTAATACCATCTTTGGACGTGGCCATCCAGATTCGATATTCGCCAAAAAGCATCCAATAAGTATTGTTGATTTTTCCCGGAAAGATCGCCCCAGACTTTGACCATTCCCTGGTCTGCGGTTTTATATAAGGCTTACCTTTTTTCCAGCTTATAAAAACACCGCCAGCCTTTTCAAATCTAAAATTTTTTAACGCTGAACCATGTTTTTTCCAGCTTCGTAGATTTTTTGAAGTGGCAATACTTAGCCGTGGCGTGATGCCGTCATAGGCGGCGTAGGCCATATAAAAAGTATTATCAATTTTGGTAATCCTCGGATCTTCCAAGCCGCGTTTTTCAAATTTGTTTGAGGGGACAAGCAAAGGAGTTTTTTGTCGTTTAAAATTAACTCCGTCACTGGAAACGGCGTAGCCAATGACTGATTGCCAGTTTATGGTTTTTCCGACTGCCCTATAGAATAGATGATATTTTTTATTATGATAAACAACCCCCGGGTTATACAATTTAAAATTTTCCCACTTGTTTTTGGTGGGTTTTAAAATTGGGTTTTTGTTGGAACGAGTAAATATTATTTTTTTCATATTGCTTTAATTATAGCAGAAAAACGGCTATACAAAAAGACACCGGGTGTCCTTGGGACACCCGGTGTCAGGGATATTTTAAGTTGTATTTTTATCTTCGTGGGCCGCGATTGTTAAAGGGTTTTCTGGGGCCGCGGTCGTTAAAGCGGCTGCGTCCGGCGCCAAAACCGCCACCAGTATCTTTGCCTTTTTCATTTACCCAAAGCGCTTCATTTTCTTTTAATCCTTTCAAGCTTAGGTTAACCCGTCCTTGGTCGTCTATTTCTTTCACACGGACCGTAACTTTGTCCCCGACCTCAAGGAAGTCGGCTGGCTTGCCAACGCGGTAAGGCGCTAGTTCGCTTACATGGGCCATACCGTCGCGTCCAGGCAGGACCTCAATAAAGGCCCCAATATCCAGCATACGAACAACCGTGCCGGTAAATATCTCACCGGCGGTTATTTCGCGGGTTAAATCCTTTATCCATTTAAGCGCTTTTTGCATTCCTTCCGGACTGACGCTGGTAACAAATACCCGGCCGTCATCTTCAATATCAATTTCAACCTCGCACTCTTCAATTATTTTATTAATAACCTTGCCGCCCTGGCCAATAACATCGCGGATCTTTTCCGGATCAATTTTAAAGGTTTCAACTCGCGGGGCATAAGGCGAAAGCTCTTTGCGTGGTTCTGGGATCGCGGCAGCCATTACTTTAAGTATTTCAACGCGGCCGTCCTTTGCCTGCACTAAAGCTTGTTTGATTATTTCCGGGACAAGGCCGTCGGTTTTGGTATCCAGCTGGATGGCGGTAATACCGTCGATAGTACCGGTTACCTTAAAGTCCATACCACCTTTACCGTCTTCCAGGTCCTGGATGTCGGTTAACACTTTCCATTTGCTCATATCCTCATTACTGGCCAGGCCGATGGCTACACCGGCTACCGGTTTTTTGATCGGTACGCCGGCATCCATTAGTGATAAGGCCGAGGCGCAAGTGGAGCCCATAGATGAAGAGCCGTTTGAGCCCATAGTTTCGCTTACTACGCGGATGGTATAGGGGAATTCATCTTGGCTTGGGATAACCGGTTCAAGCGCTTTTTCCGCCAAGGCTCCGTGCCCGATATCCCGACGGCCCGGCCCGCGCATAAAGCGGGCTTCACCGACCGAAAATGGCGGGAAGTTATAGTGGTGCATAAAACTTTTGGTGCCGGTACCTTCAATACCTTCCAGGGTTTGAGCCAGGCCGGGGGCACCAAGAGTTACGATTGAGAGGATTTGGGTCTCACCGCGGGAAAAAAGTCCGGCCCCATGAGTGCGGGGCAGAAGCGCCACGTCTGAGCTAAGGTCGCGGATCTCGGTTAACTTGCGGCCGTCTACCCGGCGTTCATTTTCTATAATTTCGCGGGTTACTTCACTGTCCACCGCTGTTTCAACTGTTTTGTTAATTGCCCATTTCCGATGCTCTTTACTTATATTTTGTTTGAATAAAAATTCATTCAGCCCTTCTTTGATTGCTTTAACTGCCAATTTGCGTTCGCCTTTTGTATAATAGCTTTTATCAAAAAGAGTTTTATTAACATTATCTTTAAGCCAAGCAATTGCCTGGTCTTTGATTGCTTCCAGTTCTTTTTCGGCTTCAATTTCTTCATTTGATTTTATTTCTTCCTTATTCCCTTTTTCTTTTGGTTTAACTTCGCTTATTAGTTTTTCAATCAGTTTAACCGCTCCCTGTAATTTCTTTTGTCCGGCAACAATCGCTTCGTACATATCATCTTCTTTAACCTCGCTAGCCCCAGCTTCGATCATAATAGCCTTTTCTTTTGTTCCGGCTACAATTAGATCCAGGTCGCTTTTTTCCCGCTCAACATAGGTAGGATTAAAAACCAGTTGATTATCAACCCGCCCCACTCGGATACCGCCAATCGGGCCGTCCCACTTAACTCCGGAAATAGAAAGAGCCGCAGAGGCGGCTACTAAAGCAACGATATCATGATCGTTTTCTTTGTCGGCTGACAGTACGGTCAATATGACCTGTACGTCTTTTCTGGAATCACCGGAAAAAAGCGGGCGAATTGAACGGTCAATCATGCGTCCGCTTAGGATTCCCTCGTCAGTCGGGCGTCCTTCACGCTTGATCCAGCGTGAACCCTTAATAATGCCGGCGGCATATAGCTTTTCTTCAAGGTCAACCATTAGTGGGAAATAATCAATTCCTTCGCGTTCAGTTTGCGATTCAACTACAGTCGCTAAAACCACGGTGTCACCGTATTGTAGGGTTATTGCCGCGTCTGCTTGCGCAGCCAAAAGGCCGGTTTTAATCGTGAGTGTGCGGCCAAGCCACTCAGTCGAAAAAATTTGTTCGTTTTTCTTCATAGTTTTTGTCTTGGCCGCCAGATTAAAGAACATTAGACTGTTTCCAAACGTTCTCTCTATCTAACGACCAAAGATTAATTAATATAATTTATAAATATTTTACTTATCGTAAAAGGTATTTTTTGTTTTCGCTTAAATTTACAAAATCATCTGATTCTTCAATCAGCTTGGATGAGGTGGTTTGCCGAAAGCCGATTACTTCCACCAAACAGCCGGTAGTGTTTTGTAAATAATTTACCAATGGTAAATAATCGCCGTCACCGGAGACAATTACGATTACGTCTACCTTCCCGGCCAACTTGATCGCGTCAATAGCGATCCCTACATCCCAGTCGGCTTTTTTAGCGCCGCCGGCAAAGATTTGTAGGTCTTTCATTTTAACCTCAAAGCCTTGCTGGGAAAGTGCTTCAAAAAACGGAGTTTCTTCCTCAGACTCGGTATGGATAACATAGGCCGTGGCCCTGATAAGCCTTCGTCCGGCTACGGCTGACTTTAAAACTTCTTTAAAGTTTACCCGTTTTCTATATAAATTTTTCGCTGAGTGGTACATGTTGGATACATCTACCAAGACGCCCACTCGCTGATCTTTGTGTTTAATCATGTTATTTGCCTTCGGCAAAGCCCCAGACGCGAATGGGGCACATGCGAATAATAATTAGGTATATGCGCGCTATCCCAAGGACTCGGGAGGGCACCCTCCTACGCTAAAGCTACGGAAGGGCAAGCATGCGAATAGTTAATAATTTATTTACCGTTTTCTAGTTTAGCGGCTTCTCTTTCGGCAATCTTGGCCTCAAGTTCGGCTTGAATGCGCCTTTTCTCATCTTCATCGGCGATCATTTTTTTGGCGATTTTTAATTTAAGCTTTTTGGCGATTTCCTGGAATTTCTTTTCGTCTTCTTTTTGTAAATACTTTAGCAAGCGGCGTCGTTCACTTACTTTTTTTAAGAGACCGCGGCGTGAAGAATGGTCCTGTTTATGGTCTTTTAAATGGTCTGAGAGCTGCTTGATCTCTTCGGTCAAGATCGCGACCTGGACTGAGGTTGAGCCTGTATCCGTGTCATGAACCTTAAATTTGTTAATAATTCTAGTTTTTGCTTTTTTGTCTAACATCAGTTTTTGTCCTTATCCGAGATACCGCTAGCAAACGGTAACCAAGAAAAGGTAATATTATTTATTTAGATAGTTTATTTATGCAAGCTTAGAATAGCACAAATAGGCAACAAAAGCAAGTCTAGCCCTAAACTTGACATTTTGGCTAATTTTTGGTAAATTATGACTTGAAAGGATATTTTGTGCTTATAAATCGTTAATGCAGACTAGTATATTTAGCTTGTTTATAAACTATTTTTCCGCTGATTGTACCCTTCGACAAGCTCAGGACAGGCGCGGATTACTACGCAGATATTACGCGGATAAGTTTAATTCCGTCCAAAAGTTAGTTGGCGGATTTGTTTGTTTTGCGCCCATAGTTTCCTTCGGCAAGCTCAGGACAGGCAACGGACATTACAATGCGCCCATAGTTCAACGGATAGAACACCAGCCTTCTAAGCTGGTCATGGGGGTTCGATTCCCTCTGGGCGCACATTGACTTTTTACATAATTCAAACTACATTTAAAATAGTTTAAATTTAAACATATGACTGGAGTAATAATCCAAGTAATTACATTAATTCTCTTTTTGTTCTTTTTTGAGTTTTTTCTGGTTCAGGCCTATAACATGATCTTTCGCGGCTATGCGCCGTTTTTGGCCACCAAGTCAGTAGCGCTTAGGCGCCTATTAAGCGAATTAAAGATCAAAGAAGGTGCTAAGGTTTATGAGCTGGGCGCTGGCCGGGCCGGGTTCCTCCGGATGCTTCGTAAGCAATACCCTAAGCTGGAATTAATTGGCGTGGAATATTCCTTTTTCCCTTGGTTGATTGGCCGGCTGCAGAGCGCTGTGGGCAAGGGCAGCATTAAGTTTGTCCGAGCGAATATTCTTAAAGTTAATTTGAGTGATGCGGACGTGGTTTATTGCTATTTGAATGTGAGTACGATGAACAAGCTAGAAGAGAAGCTGGGTCATGAAATGCGAGATGGCACCCAGGTAGTAAGCTACCAATTCCCGCTTCCTAGCAAAGAAGCAGAAAAAGTAATAGACCTGGGCGAAGAAGGAAAGATGTTTTTTTATCGGTATTAGGCTGTAGGCAGTAGGGTTGTAGGCGGGTAGGACGATTAAATTTTAAATTAAGTATTCTTTGGCTTTACCGAAGTTATGGTGGCTATAGTTCAACGGTTAGAACACTGGATTGTGGTTCCAGTAATGAGGGTTCGATTCCCTCTAGCCA
>JAGLNE010000109.1 GCA_023139655.1 Candidatus Parcubacteria bacterium | reverse complement strand
GGAATTTGAATAGGATACAAATTTATGATGCTTGCCATATTTTTTGACAAAAGCCCGCCTAAGTGCGTCGGTGTTGAGGACTACTGCGCTTGCCTTGTTAACAAGATTTTTTTCCAAAAATCGTGAAAAGCCATTATAGATTTGACTATTACCCGATTGATGAAAAGGATTATCTATCCATGGATCGCGATAATCCAGAACTAAAGGCACGTTAGTCAATCCACTCAAAATTCTACCTACTAGTAATGATGTCCAAGGCGCTCCAGTAGAGAAAATAATATCTATTTTTTTTTGGCGTATAATATTCAAACCGGATTTTACTGCAAAAGGCAGCCAACCGACCTGTCGATCTGGAAAAGAAAGCAGCTCATCTGTAAAGATATCCTTTATTTTTTGCCAGTTACCCATGGTTGGTGTTTTCCGTGCCATTGTGTCATTTATAAAAAAAGACGATTTTTGATCTGCTGTTTTACCTGGCTTTCCGCCAAAAATATTTAGAAATAATTCACGCAATTGAAAACAGCCGGTTCGAAAAATTATAATATTGTTGTTTATGGTTTTTAATAAAGATTTATCCAGCGCATCTTCTTGTTCATAATATTCTGGGGCAACAGTCAATATAAATGGCTGATAATTTCCTCTCCTTGCCAAGTATTCAGAAAAATGCAGAATTCTATAAATGCCGCTTCTTGCACTTGGGGGGAAAGCATAAGAAATAATAAGTATCTTTTTAACAGTATCCATCAGCTATGTATGAAGTTAGCAATATTAAAGATGCGGGCACATGTGCCGTGCAGTTTCTGCTCATCGGATTTAGGTTGTTGTAACACGAATACTACTTTGTTAAATATCAATCATTTTAAATGGTTCGGCAAGGAGGATTTATTACGCATCAAATAAATGTATTTCAAACAGCTGAAAGATACACATCTTTGTATTCACGAACCATTTTATCCAAAGAGAAATTTTGCTTAACATAACGTCGTGACATCTCCGACATAGTTCGCCGGAGTTTTTCATCTTTTTTTAATCTTTTAATTGCACAAATATAATCTTCTTGTTTGTTTTCTTGTATCAAATACCCTGTTGAGCAGTTTTGAACAATTTCTGGAGTCCCGCCTGCAGAATGTGCAATAACCGGAATACCTTTTGACATAGCTTCCAAAATTGTATTTGAAACTCCCTCGTAATGAGATGTATTAATAAAAAGATCAAATGTGCTTAAAACCTCGTTTATAAAATGTTGCTCACCTAATAATTTAAATCTATTGCCCAGACCAAATTTCTTTATTTCATGTTCAATAGATTCTCTTTCCGGACCATCTCCCGCAATAATAAAAAAACTATTATTACATTGCAAATCGTTACATAATAACACCATTTGCATATAGTTTTTTATTTTAGAAAGCCTTCCTATAGATCCGATTACAAAGGCACTTTCGGGAATTTTATACTTTTTTCTAAATTTAATTCTTTCTTCTTCAGAAATAAAAGCAAATTTTCTTGTATCAACACCATTAATTATCGACTTAACCTTAAAAGAAGCACAAAGTGAATTGTTAACAAGCTCAGCTTTTAAGAAATTTGAAACTGTTATAATGTTTTTTACCAGTCTAAAGCATATACGTTTAGCAATAATTCGCCGAACAGGCTGTTTTAACGTGTCACTTATCTCTTTTCCGTGCTCGCTATGTATTAATGTCCGACATCCGCCTAAGAGCCCTCCCAAAACACCTTCAACAAGGGAGGCCCAGTTGCGGGTATGAACAATATCTATTTTTTCCTTTCTAATAATTGAGGCAATTTTAAAAGGTATTAAAAAGTTATTTCCATCCTCTTTTCCAAGCTCATAATAGATTGCCTTCTTTTTTACTCTTTCCGCACATTTTTTCCCTTTTGAAAGAACACAAACAACGTGAGAGAATTGTTTCTCTGGAAGATAATTAATCAAATTTACAAGACCATTTTCAAGTCCGCCGATATCAAAAGTATAAATAACGTGAAGAATTTTAATACGCATGCATTTTGCCTTAAGAACTTATGAGTATTGTTCAGATCAATAATAAAATATTTCCAAATCAATGTTTCAATTTTTTGTATATTTTCCAAGGAGTTGACATCAATTTCAACAAAACCCCCTCCTTTATGGCAAGTTCATCTTTTGCAATATAATCCAGATGTGATTTTCCTGCCTTATTGTCAATATCTTTTCTTTGTAGGTTAAAAAAATTTAGAAAATCGTCGAATGCTTCAGGTTCATAACGTTCATTTTGTATTTTTTTATCTAGTAATTTTAACGCTTCCTTCCGTGTCATCTGGCGGTCTCTTATAAGTTGAGAATATTTTTCCTGTGTAAAAATAAAATTTGGAATTTGTTTATTTTTCAGATAATATTTTATGGAAGCAAATTTGCAATCGATATGGTCCTTGTGTTTATGCGGTGTCTCCCAACCCAGTTCATTTTCTAATACCTGCTGAATCTCCATATTGTCCCATGGTATATAATCCGGCAGATTGATTTGAACATAATCAGTATCAAACAATTTTATCCTTATCTTTTCAAATACCGATAATTCATACTGCCTCTTTATCAACAAAGAGTTAATCTCATCAGAAAAAAATCCACTTTTTATCAGAACTCTTCGCACATATAAAGGATGCGTAGAAGTGACTTCAAATGGAGATTGCTCATCAACCCTTGTGCTTGTGCCTGAAATTATCAAAGGAATACTAAACAACTTTTGATATATTATCTTGACATAGTTGATTCCCGTCGTGCATATTGAACAAAACTCTCCGCCACCTTTAATCATAGCCCGATACATCTTCATCAAGATATCAGGCTTATATGTTACCATGACATGATCAACATTCAATATTTTGCTCATATTGAATATGTTTTGGATAGCATGTTGGCTCATAAAAAGGTTGTTAAAGGTGACAACAAGCGGATTCAATCCATATCTATTCTTGCAAAGATATACCACATAAGAGCTATCCCTTCCGCCACTGTATGGAATAAGGCAGTCATATCTTCTTTTTTTTGCCTTTGCTGAATCGAATATTGTGACCAATTCCCTTTCGGCTTTTGCATAGTCGAAGGTGCTCCATTTTCTGTCCCATTCATGGCAATAGTTGCAAACCCCATTGCTATCAAATTTGATGTTTGGGAAGTCGTCTGGCAAAATACATTTGGCACATCTTCTCATTAGGCCAAAAATCCTTTTTTTGAAGATGGAAAAACGGATTTCAATGTTCCGGTTATCGTAAAAAGGCCAGCTTGCGCAACCAATATCCAACATCAAACCGAAGCCACTTTTTCAACAATTCGATATCGTCTTCGTATATTAAGCCTTGCCTCATCATTAAAAAAATAATGCAATAAAAATACACCAAAGCATCCAACAACAAAATTAGAAATTGCGAAACATCGCCGGATGTAAACAAATACTCCAAACAATATACTGGAATGCTTGCTATAAATGAAACTGTAAAAAGTCTGAATAAATAGACCCATGGAAAAATTTTCTTAAGAGATGTATTCAGTATTTTACATGATAGAATAAGAAGGTAGAAATTACTTACTACTATTGCTATGAGTGTGGCAACAGCAGCTCCGATAGCTCCAAACATTGAAACTAAAAGCAAGCTCAAGATAATGTTTATAAAAAATGAAATCATTGTCGCATGCATAATAAATGAAGTTTTGCCTGAGGCTCTACAAATTATGGCATAGCTAGTTATTTGAATAACTAAAAGCCCCAGGTAAACCCTGAGAATGGATGCAGCATCAACATATTCATTTGTATAAAGAAAAGTTATGAGCGTTGGTGCAACAGCAAACAAAAAGGAAAAGGCAGGAAAATTGACTTTTGCCAGTTTCTCAATACTGCGATGAAAATAATAGAAAAACGACCTTAAATCACCTCTTTGATAAGAAGCAACATAGTTAGGCATCATAATATTATTAATTGTAAATGGGAGAGAGGAAAGAAAAGGAATTCTCATTGCTCCCCTTGTATAAACGGCGAAATCTTTTGGGGCAAAATATACTGAGACAATAAATTGATCAAACTGCCGGCTTATTATGCCTAAATAGCTTGATATGCCAATTGGCAGCGCGTAACATAATTGTTTTTTTAAACTAACAGTTAGTTGATGGTTTTTTGAAATTTCATTATTATTACATTTAGATTTTTTCTCTTTTAAAAACACATTAAACATAAACAAGAAATTTATAATAAACTCCACTCCTGAAGAGAATAATAAAATAAGCAACAATATTTTTAAAGATTGAAAAAAAAATATTGCCACAATTAAAGGAGTATAGAAAACAAAATTACAAAGTAAGGCTGAGATTGCATTTGAAATCAATTGACCACCTGATAATAGTGTTGGTTCCCTAAAATTAGAAAGTGATCGAAAGAATACCAGGCAAGAAATGAGCCAGCCATAATCCGATAATATCGGATTGTTTAACCAAACAGATAGTCTATTTTTTAAAACATATATCAATAAAGCGGCTATCATCCCAATAAATATAGAAATCAGTATGTTTCTAAAAATAAAATGGCTGCGATTTAATACTTTTGGATAAAAGTAGTAAATACTTTGGGGTAATCCCAATAACATAAGCATAATGGCTGTATTGCTGATTAACATGATTTGCATATATGTGCCATATTCTGTCTTGTTTAAATAGCGCACTAAAATAATACTTGAAATAAATAACAAAACAGCATTACTTGATTGAGCCAATATGTTTAGAATGGTTTTATCTGTTAGATTCATTACTTATTAAAATTACGATCTGGGTCGTATAGGTATACAATGAACTCCGAAACAAATACATCGCACAAGCTCCCCCAATTTCACAACTTGAAAATTTTTATTTCAGGCCCCGGCCTGTTATCTGTATGAGGAGAAAAGACTTTTACAGGAATAGCTTTATTGAATAGTTCCTTGTAAAATCTAATGAAGGAAGGAAATCTTCTTGAATCGGGGTGGTCGGTTAGAAATCTATTATACTTATCACTGTTGACAATCACATATTCAAAGCCGTTCTTTACATAATATTCATAAGATTCTACGCCTACCTCTTTTAAAGGGTTCCCATAATCAACGTCATATTCAGAAATCAATTCATGAATGCCTTCCTGCATTTCTGTTTCTCTCCACCAGGGAAACCTGATTTCATAAATATCATAAGCAATGGAATCTTTAGCTGCAACTAACTGATAAGATAGATATGCATCGTAGTGTGCGGTAAATTGCCCTTTTTTATCAGCCTGTTCAGCTTTCTCAAGGAGTTTTTTAAGTCTGGTTTCAGACATCTGAAGCTCCGGACCGTCTTCGTCTATCAGGATTTTTGCTTTTGCAGGTATGTTTTCTTCAATCCAAGTCTTTGCGATATTTCTTGTATCTTCTTTTGATATGAACACAGCACGATTGACGATTTTATAAAATGGATAACATAACAATAAAATTGTTAGAACATATACAATAATGGATCGAGAACTCTTTTTAGCAACAGCAGCAATCAAAGCGCCGCCTGTGACTGCTAAAAATGGATAAACAGGAAGCTGGTGCCTTGATTCAGCATAACCGGGATTTACCAACACTGATATTCCTGCAAAAAGAACCGGATACAATAAGAACAGGAAAATATCACGATTCAATTGGGAAACAAGATATATTATCCCCATCATACCAATGCCTGCTATGATTACACCCATTCCAGTCGTTTTGACGAGAACGTGCAAGTAATCGATAAGGCCTTGGAAAAGCCCTGTTCTGTCGCCTAAAAAATCACTAGGCAGGATGACATGTTCCCCACCTAAAATAGCCGTCAACTCTCTCTTTACCAAGAAAAAAGCTGAAAAAGTTGCTTCTCTTCCCAAAGGATCGATAAAGTTATAAGGAGCGCAAATAAAATAGGCTAATGTGAAGACAACTAGCGTAGCGCCTATATACAAAACTGCCTTTTTCAAGCTAACGGACAACAGGCCTTCGCTTTTATGAAAACTGACCATTATTACACCAGCAACAATCGGCACTAACATCACGATAGGGTAAGCTTTTGTTGCTGTACCCATACCGGCAAAAACAGACGCCCAGATAAGGCTTCCAAACCTTTGATCTTTACTGTAATTAAGCAAAAAAAAGATCGACAATATAACAAAAAACATTGCGGGTATATCTGCTTTTACATACTGGCTCGCGACAATATGGCCATAGCTCAAAGTCAAAAGCAGCGCCCCGATGATCCCGGCACCTTTTTTAAAATGGCGCTCGCCGGTAAGATAAACAACCCAGATGCTTCCCAAACTAAAAATAGTTGTAGTTAAACGACCTATAAGATAAAAGGGGCCTGGGTTTTTAACAAATAAAACGGCAAAATCGGCAACGGCATTGAACATTCCTGTAATTTTTCCAAATACAAAATAAAGACCATATTCAAAAAATAAAATATACATATAAAATGCCGGCTTATGAAACCAAAGAGGATTTAGATTGCCAGACCCAAACGATAGCGCACGTTTAACAAAATGAGCCTCATCAGGATAATATGAAAAAGGGTAACCATGCCATATTCCCAAAACACGAAGTATACCGGCTATCAGGATTATTAAAAATATTAAGACAAAGCTCTTTTTGTCATTTAATATTGATGAGTTCTTCATCGTTTTTGCAAATCTCCTAATAAATACCTTCGTCAGCCTTTATATTTTAGATGCCATAGTTGTTTTGAAAGCCTTTACGCCAGTATTTTTTCAATTGTATACTCTTTTCTGCGGCGGCCGTGTGTAAAGGCGATAACCTCCCCCAGCAGACCGACGCTTGCGACTTGAATCCCTACCGTCATAAATAAAATGGCCAATAAAAGCGCGGGACGATTTCCAATAGGCAGGTGCATGAATATCTTTTGAATAAGAACGGATAAGGCAATAATAAAGCCTGTCCCCATAAAAACTGCGCCGATGGCGCTAAAAAACCTCAATGGTTTTCTGGTAAACCTTGTATTAAAATAAAGTGTAAGGATATCAATAAGTCTTGTAAGGTATTCCGATATACTATAAAATCCTGTTTTGCCCCGTTCCTGATAATGCTCACATTTTACTTCCTTTGTTCTGAATCCCTTTTTGTCTGCTACTATTGGCAAAAAACGGTACATATTCCCATATAATGCCGTCTCTTCAAGAACTTTCCGACGGAATATCTTTACAGTACAGCTTAAGTCATGGAGTTTGGAGCCGGTTATTTTTCTTACCAAAACATTAAATAGACTTGACTGAAAACGGTTGAGTGATGGGTCGACCCTTTGCTGTCTCCAAGGGCTGATTATATCTGTATTCTCGTCAAAGGCTTTAAGCAGGTTGATAAATGAAGCTCTGGTTATCTGCTGGTAAGACCCGCATACTATGATAATTTCACCACAGCTCTCATTAAGCGCTGCTTTTAGGCAAACAGCCTGGGGGGTTTTTTTGTCTAATATAAAAGCTTTCAATTGATCACTGCGGTTATGAATATTTTCCAACTCCTTCTTTAAAAAACTTTCCGTTCCATTGGCCATGACTAAAATTTCAAAAGGCTCATGAATTTGCACAAAGATTTCATTCAAGTTTTCTAAAAACTTAGAAAAGCCTTCAGACTCTTCTTCGAGGAGAACGATTATTGAATGTTTCATTTTATACCTGTGGTTGGACAAAATCTGAGGTGTATTCATAACTTCTATTCTGGTTATCAATGTGACATTAATCAGGAAAATGGAGACAAAACATTGCCCCAAGAAAAAAATATACTCTTCACATAAAATAAAGCGCTCACTTCGTTCTTCAGATTTTAGAGAGAAATTACTTGAGTGTACCCTTTTTACGTTT
>JAGLNE010000108.1 GCA_023139655.1 Candidatus Parcubacteria bacterium | reverse complement strand
CAGGGAGTTTAGATTAATTTAAAAAGTCTCTAAACTGAACCGACTATCTGAAATTTAATCGACTTCTTCTGTTTCATTGACAACACATCAGCCATTCTCATTAAAACATCAAGGGTTAAATTCTGGTTGCCGTTTTCCGCTCTAGCCACAAAACTTTGGCTGGTTTTTAGCTCTCTGGCGAATTCTGCTTGAGTCATTTTGGCTTTTTCCCTGGCCATCATAATCTCATGTGCCAATTCTAACCTTTTTAAAGCCGCTAAATGACCTTTTCTATATTCCGGATCTTTTAATTTTTCATTCAATACATCATCAAATTTAGTTAGTTTTTTTATTTTTGCTAAATTGTACTTTTTTTTACTCATATAATTTTAATCTATTAATAGCTAATTCTAAATCTTTTTTGGATATTTTATTGGTTTTCTTTTTAAAAATATGGAGTAATATAACAGTGTCTTTATACATAAATGCAAACAATATTCTATAACAATCTCTTACTTTTATCCTAATCTCAAAAATATCTTTAATAATCTTTTTACAATAAGGGCTTTGCCTAAAACGGTAATCACTTTTAAATTTTTGTAAAAAAGAGAAAATTTCGTACTGTGTTTTTTTATCCAACGAATTGATATAATCTTTAACAAAAATTCTACCAGAACTTGATTTATGATAATAAATATTAAACCCCATTATATTATAAATATACCTTATCAGGTATATTATGTCAATACTTTAAAAATTATTACTACTCTCCATCACCACCATATCTTCTTTTTCTCTGGTTATACTCATTAACAATAATCTCCGCGTCACTCTTTTCAAAATCCGGCCAGTATTTTTTAAGAAACAAAAATTCCGAGTAAACTGACTGCCATAACTGGAAGCCGGATGTACGCTCTTCCCCGCTGGTCCGGACGATTATATCCGGGTCCGGAAGCTCACTCTGATATAAATATTTGCGGATCATACCCTCGTGTATCTGGTCGGATGTGACATTTTTACTAACGATCTTTTTAAACGCATCAATCAGTTCGGCCCGGCCGCCATAGTTAATGCAAATATTCAGTATCCCCTTTGTATTCTTTTCTGTTTTATTTATAGCTTCCTGGCAGATCTCCGGCAGATCTCCGGGCAACTCTTCTATCCTTCCGGAAATTAAAAGACGGTACTCACGTTCATTAAACTCTTCAAAATCGTCTTTCAGGGCCTTTTTCATGAGTTTCATTAAATAATTTACCTCACTGCGGCTTCGATTCCAATTCTCAGTGGAAAAAGCGTATACACTTAATATTTTAACGCCTTGGCTAAAAAACCAATCTCCTACCAGTTTCATTTTTTTATATCCTTTGGCATTACCCTCAATGCTCGGCAAATTCCGCTCTTTGGCCCAGCGACGGTTCCCATCCATTATTATCCCCACATGCACGGGAATTGATTTTTTATCTTTCTTCTCCATTTGTAATTTTAACTAATTTTATCCGATTACTTATACCACTTAGTATTTTAACATTTTCTTTATTAACTTTAAACTCTCTTGCCAAATATTTGATTAACTCCTTGTTTGCTTTTCCTTTTTCCGGTATTGCCGCAACATCAACCTTAACTGTCTCATCTTCCATTATTTCCCTGATTTCTGTCTTACTGGAATTAGGACGAACCTTTATACGCAAATATACTTCATTATTTATTCTTAATTTTTCTTTATATTTATTCAACATAAAGCCTTTTATAAAAAATCCGCATAAAAGCGGATTTTTTCTTTACAAACTTTACAAATTTTTACAAAATTTTCTTGATCGCCCTCTCCATGTCTTCAAAAGAAAAATTAGCTTTGATAATATATTCTCTGGCGCCCATTTCCATGCACTTCTTTAGCGTTGCCCCGTCAGACACGTTAGTGAGCACAATAACCGGAATTTTTTTAAGTAAACCTTTCTCTTTCATTTTTTCCAATACCTCTTGCCCATTCATAACCGGCAAGATCAAATCCAATAAAATAAGATCTGGTTTTTCATTCTCAATTAATTCAAACCCTTTTTTACCATCAGTGGCTTTAGTAATCTCAAAACCACGACGTTTAAAACCCTCTGATAAAGCCTTAAGAATTAACTCTTCGTCTTCAATAATTAATATTTTTTTGTTATCACCCATATTTTTTTCTTTGAGTATTATTAACCTCTCTTTATATTATAAAACATTTTTTAAACATTGGCAATATTCATTTAATATTAGGTAATTAATTCATACTTATTCCCCGTAGTTTTTAAGAATTTTATAAAGCCACTGGAATCAATCACCAATGTGGCATCGTTTCGGTTAGGGTGAAATGCCACTTTTCCAGCCTCAACCAAGCTCTTATCAACATAAACAATCACCTCTTTGCCCAAATCATTGATCAAGCCAAGGGGCGAAACCGCGCCAGGGATAAGCCCTAGATACTGCTTAAGCTTTTCCGGTGAAGCAAAACTTAGGTGTTTATCATTAATTAAAATTGCAAACTCTTTCAAATTAAATTTCTTATGCGCCGGTAAAACTACTAAATAAAACTTTGTCTTTTTTTTATTCCTTAGAAATAAATTCTTAGTATGTTTGGCCGGAATATCAATATTGGCTTTATCCGCCTCTTCTACGGTAAAGACCGCCTGATGCTCAAATTTTTCATACTTGATATTTAAATTATCAAGCACAACGTAAATATCTTTCATGAATTAAAATGCGCAATATAAATTTAAAAAAATGCCTATTTAAATACCTATTTAATTTGCTCCGCATTCTTTTAAAAAATCCGTGATCCTTTGTCTGTTTTCATTTTCTTGCTTTGCCTTGAAATAAATTTCTATAAACATAATTTTTTGTTCAGCCGGAAAATAAGCATAAATAACGCGAATGCCGCTTTTTGCTCCACGGCCCTTTAAACTTTTGCATTGAAATTTTTTAATCTTAAAAAATTGTAATTCTACAGAGTTGCCCACTCCTTGGATTTCAAAAATACTTCTACTGTCAATATTCTTTAAATGAAACAATTCAATCCGATATTTTTTATTAATATCCAAATCATCATCCAAGGAAGAAAATTTCTTCAAGAGTTTTTTAAAATCGCGGATAAATTTTTCTGTTTCCTCATAGTTCATCATCATACTGTCTTACGGAAAACTCATCTGTTCTGGAAAAAACCGCTTCATAATCAATCGGCTGCAAATCATCAGCGCCAATCCACGGAACATCCCTGTGGGAGTATTTTTTTATATTAGTCGCGTTAAAATCTTTAAATCGTCCGATTTCCCAATCAATGAGCTCTTTTTCACGAGCTGAAAAATTTGATAAATTTGCTTTTCTAAGCGGGAGATATTTTTTCTGATCATGCTGAAAATACTTTTTTACAACCGGTGTTAAATCCCCATCTTTTTCCATTTGTTTAACAATCTCTGGAAAAGCAACCGGTGTCGGTCCAAAATGATTTTTTATATATTTTGCGCCCATCAATTGTTCTTCAAACTTTTCATAAAAATCAAAATCAATAAAATACATCAGCTTGCATACAACTCCTTCGCCAATGTTTGGTCTGGCGCCAATTCGTTCCAAGATATATAAAAACACTTCTTTGAATTTGGCAACTTTTTCTTGCGGTATGGAAATGCGCATTTCTTGTTTTAATTTTTTCGACTTTACTTGCTTCATGCTTTTTTTAAATTCTACTCTTGGTACTGGATTTTCTTTACCGGCTAAAAAATCCTCTAAAGACAGGCCAAAAAACCGCGCTAATTTTTGCGCTTCTTCAACTAGCATTTTACGCGTACCATTTTCAATCTGCACATAGGTCGGACGCGATACGCCGATCTTTTTTGCCAAAAATTCTTGGCTTACATCTTGTTTTTGGCGAAATTTTTTTAAAAATTTGGTCATAAGATTATTCAATTACACTCTAACTATAGCAAATGTAAATAATCCTGTCAAGTGAAATGTTAGATATTATTACATTTTTTCATATTTTGCCGTCCGTTTCGGACGAACGTTTCGTTACGTCGGGGTGGGCGGATTTGAACCGCCGATCTCATCGTCCCGAACGATGCGCCCTAGCCACTAGGCCACACCCCGAATATACCATAGCCATTATATTTACCCGCCAAATAGCGTAGCTATTGGAGGGCCACGGCCCGTTCTTATTAATTAAAAATTAAGAACTAAGAATTAATCAATTTTTCTTTGTTCCAAATAATGTGTTTAACAAATAACTAATAAGCGACAAAACTATGCTAAATAGCATGGCCTGCCAAAAGCCATAAACTTCAAAGCCTTTTATTACACTGGATGCCAAAAGAATTAAGCCGGCGTTTATTACAAATGTAAATAAACCCAGGGTTAAAATATTTATGGGCAAAGTCAATATTATTAATATTGGCTTTAATATTACATTTATTACCCCAAGAAACAAAGCCAACCAAAGGGCGGCCCAAAATCCAGCTATCATTATCCCCGGCAAAAGATAAGCGCTAATCAATACAGCAACTACTGATATTAGCCATTTTAAGAGTAAATTCATATTTTTTATTCAAAATTACTTGACATTATTAGTCTTTCGTGATATAAATTATCTATTGCTAATTATTGTTTATTAATTAATTTTTCGCGTTTGATTAAATTTCGAGTCATAGAAACTTTATAGGAGGGTCGGCCGCTGTTTACCAGCTTAGATTGGAAACAAAAGCCACATAAAAAAAGAGTTTAAAGACCGAGATGATTACTAATCAAGAGAAATTAATTTTTATTCAATTTATTGGCGATGTACGTCAGGTAGAAACTTATTCTTATTATTAAACAAAATTTATTCGTTCTTTTATTTATTTAAAAATGGTTTTGTGATGAAAGTTTTTTGTAAATCCTTAAAATTTTTTATCCTTTGAGAATAGGCCGAGCTAGCTAGCTCGGTAGTACCATCAAAAACAATGGCCCTCCTAAGCCAATCCTCGGGTTACCCACCAATATGTGGTAACCTGTTTTTCTTTTCAAAAAGTGCCTGCACTGAGCGAATAAAATGAGTCGAAGTGGACCTACCGGGAATCGGACCCGGACCTCAGCAATGCGAATGCCGTGTAATACCATTTTACTATAGGCCCAGTATTAATTATCAATTTTCAATTTTCAATCAATTTTCTAATTCTATAATTTTCAATTTTTATGTATCCTAAAATTAGTTAATTAGTTAATTGATAATTCATTGATAATTGGGTTACTGATAATTAAAACCTGCTATTAACTATTCTATTAACGAAATGCTCTCTATAATCACGTCTTCGCGCGGCCGGTCTTTTGAGTCTACCGGGACTGCCTCAATTTTTTCAACTGTATCTAAACCATCCGTGACATAACCAAAATTGGTGTGTTTGCCGTCCAGCCATGGGGTAAAGTCCTTGGTTACGATAAAAAACTGCGAGCCGTTGGTGTTAGGGCCGGAATTAGCCATGGCCAATGAGCCTTTTTGCAAAGGCTGGTCATTGAATTCATCCGCGAACTTGTAGCCCGGGTCACCGGTTCCCCAGCGGTCTTTGTTGCCAATGTCTTTACTTAAAGGATCGCCGCCCTGAATCATAAAATCATTCATAACACGGTGGAAACGAGTGCCATCGTAAAATCCGTTATTCGCCAAATTAAGAAAGTTATTAACTGTCTTGGGCGACTTATCCGCGTAAAACTTAAGCGTTATATCACCCTGATTGGTTTTAATAATCGCTTGGCTAAATTTACTGGCCAGATCTTCTTGATCTGGCATAGAAGAAACGCTGGGCTTGGTTTGTGGTGGGTTCGCTGGCATAGGTGGAGGGGGTGGCACAGGCGGCGAGCTGGTTTTACTGCCTTCACGTAATTCATTAATACGCTTAGCGGACCCAAGATCGTCTTGGCTTACAGCACTGCCGGGAGTATTTTTTTCGTCTAACGACTTGCTCCCAATATCCGTGCAACCGGTTAATAATAAACTAAAGATGATTAAAACAAAAATTTTTCGCATAAATTTTATTTATATTTAATTTTATTATTTACAATTTATTAATTCATATTCCCTGGTCCCCAATCCGATTTTCTCTCCGTGCTTTAACTGCGCCTTACCGTCCATCTTTTTAAAATCTTCACATTGTTTACAGACTGCGTCATAAGAGGCCTGGTCAATCGCGACCGGATCAGTGCTCAAAAGAATGCCGATGTCAGCGGTCATTCTCTCCTGTTTAATACCTATACAATCGCATTTCGGAACAATATTTATTAAAAAATTAATATAAAAACACTGACGTTTTCTACTCGCAGCCAAGGCATATTCGGCTATTCTCTCGCCCAGAACGTTACTATTGGTCGAGCCCCAGGGGATATGAATCGCACCCTCCGGGCAAACCGAAATACACTTAGAGCAGCTAATACATACTTTTTGGTCTATCACTGCCTTTTTATTATCGTCCAGCCGAATCGCGTCTACCGGGCAATTCTCTATGCACTTGGAACAACCAATACATTCATCTTTAGTAACCTTATGCTTTATACTGGCATGTAGCGCTAGTTTACCGCGCCGGCTAGCCAGGCCCATGCCGACATTCTTGATCGCCCCGCCAAACCCAGCCGAGCCATGCCCCTTGAAGTGCGACACAAGCAAAAGCGACTGATATTTTTGCAAACCTTCACCCAAATAACAGGAACGATTATGCTTATATTTATCAATAAAAACAACCAATGAATCGTCCCCTTCTTCACCGTCCAAAAAATCAATCGGCGCGAAATCAAAACCATGTTCAAGCGCGACTTCCCGGTGTGTACTGGCCAATCGCCGCTTGCTTTTATACAACACGCTGGTTTCTACCAAGGGATGGTTGTTCACCATAGCAGCGACTTTCTTAATTAGCTTAGCCGGAATAAACGCATCATTACCCGGTTCACCAAAATGCACCTTAATCCCCAGCTTATCATTAAACTGCGGCAACAAATCCTTAATCTTCTCAATGTCTTCTAGTTTTAAAAAATATACTTTTGCTTTTTCCATGTTCTATATATTATCAACGTTGATTGTTATGTGTTACATGTTGCGTGCTACGTGCTACTTCACCCAATACCCCTTCTTCATCTCCTTATCATCCTCTACCCGCTTTTCTTTAATCTTTTCTTTAGCCTGTTCTCTTAGTTCTTCGGCGTTCATCTTGTTTAATTCTTTGGCTCTTTTTTCTAAGTGTTTAAGATTATTAAGTTTAGGATCTTCTATTACTTCACTAAGCAGAACATCCAATATCGCACCCATTTTAATCCCCGGTTTAAAACCTAGCTTATCGATCATATGATCGCCGTTGATCTTAAGCATTTTAACACTAACCGGGTCATTCTGCACCCGTTCAAACATATATTCCAGATGACGCAATTTATAAGGTTTGGCCTTGGGCGTGCCTGAGCCGAGCCGATCCGCGATCCGCATATCAATCAAATCTTTTAAATTCTCTCTACCTACTTTTTTAATGAGGCGCCGGACAGAAGCGGCCGTTACTTCATCGGTATCGTAATAAAACATATGATTGCGCACCAGATTAGTTACCTGCTCTGTATCGGCCGCGGAAAATTTAAGCCGTTTCATTATCTTCCTTACCATGCGCTCACCCGCGTACTCGTGGTTATAAAAAGTAGCCGCTCCATTCTTGAATTCTTTGGTCTTGGGCTTGCCAATATCGTGTAGTAATGCGCCCAAACGCACTTGCCAGTCTTTATTTGGACAATATTTAAGGCTTAAAAATGAATGTTTTAGCACTGAATAAACATGGTGGTGGTTTTGTGCCACCCCGTCTCCTTCTAAAAGCTCAGGAATTATATAATTAAGTAAATTAGTTTTATATAATTTCATAAAGCCTTCATAGGCCCGATCTGATTCTAATATTTTAACCAGTTCATCTTTAATACGCTCATTAGCGACAAATTTAATACTGCCGGCCATTTTTTTGATCGCCCGCTCGGTCTTGGGTTCTATTTCAAATCCAAGCTGAGCGCTAAAACGAATCGCCCGCACCATGCGAAGCGCATCCTCCTTAAATCTATCAACCGGCTCCCCCACTCCCCTGATTATCTTCTTTTTAATATCTTTCTCTCCCCCAAACAAGTCAATAACCACCCCCCAATCATCTTTAGTTAGTCCCCTCTCCTTGCGAAGGAGAGGGCTAGGGTGAGGTGTCATAGCCATCGCATTCACTGTAAAATCACGGCGCTCCAAATCCTTATCCAGCTTGTCTTCAAACTTAACTTCATCCGGATGCCGGTGGTCTGCATATCCACGCTCACTCCGATATGTAGTAATTTCCAAAACAGTCTCTGTTTCTCCTTTAGTATTTTTTATTGGCAAAAGGACAGTGCCAAAAATATTCTCGTATTTGGAATCTTTAAATAGCGCTGCTATATCATCCGGTCTTGCGTTCGTGGTAATATCCCAATCATTCGGCTCTACACCCATTAACAAATCCCGTACGCAACCGCCCACGATATATGCCTCATAGCCGGCCTTGGTTAATTTTTCTATAGTTTCAACTACGTATTTTGGGATATTCATAGCTAATATTCATAACTCACCTTACGCACTAAGCATTTTTACTTTAGGAGAAACTATAATTAATGTTATTTAAACAAAAATACTAAGATAAAACTTGTTCTTATCCTTATTTTTGTTTAAATAACATTAATT
>JAGLNE010000107.1 GCA_023139655.1 Candidatus Parcubacteria bacterium | reverse complement strand
ACAATCACAACCAATACGAAATCACTTCGTTTTGTTTTTAGCATGGGGATAAAATTTAATTAACCACGTACTTCTAGAATAGCATTAGTTAATCAAATTTTTAATAATATTGTTTTTCCCAGCTCCTATAATATAGAGCTGGACTTTATTGATTTGAATTTTTACCCCGCACCTTGAAATGGTGCGTGGGTTACCAAATTAATAAAAATAAGCTTATTTTCATGTATGCAAGATCTCGACCTTTTCCCAAAATTGTGATCTCAATTTTAGGAGCAATCTCGCTGGTTAACTTAATTATAACATAATTCCGTGTTTTTTAGAAATGATTGATTTTTTATAAATAAAAAATAATTATAAATATAATTTTTATTTAATATTAGTTAATAATTTGACTATATTAAATTATTTATTTTTATTATTTTATTATTTTATTATTTATTTTTGCCAAACTTTGCTATATTACTATAGTGTTATAGCGGGTGTGGATAATTCTCTAACTCTCTATAATCCTAAACCCATTTAAAATTGCATCACACATAAGATCATCCAAAGAGAGAAAATCACTTTTTAGCTGACTTTTTCTTAAATAGCTCAAATATAATTTTTTTTCTTTATTCTCAATTACTGCAGGGGGTAAATTGTTGAGGAGAAACATAGCAGAAAGTATCAAGCGCCCGATGCGGCCATTGCCATCAGAAAAAGGATGAATTTGCTCAAACTTACTATGGATTATTGTTGCCTGTTTAATTATATCAGTTTGCTTTTTATTTATATTCTTAATCAATTCAACCATTAATTTCGGAACTTTCAAATAGTTAGCAGTAGGGACATTTGAACCGACTATTCTAACTCCATGGCGCCTATATCGCCCGGCATCATCCCTGATTCCATTCATCAACAAGCCGTGCAGTTTTAAAATTAAATCTTCATTTATCTTATCTGTTTTTAGATAGGTAAAAAGAAATTTTATTGCTGTTTGATGGTTCTTGGCCTCAAGATGCTCAACTAAATCTTTATTGGCTATTGTCTCATTACGAAAAATAACCGCGGCGGTTTCGTCTTCGCTTAGAGTACTTCCTTCAATGCGATTTGTATTATAAGTTAAAGATAAAATAAATTGATCATATAAATCGTTTCTACTTAAAATTAATCTTAGTATATTCTTATATTTTTTAGCCTTTTTTTTAATTATATCTTTTTTTGTAACGGATACTTCTTTATTAACAACAGAAACACCCGTATACTTGGATAACAAATTATCTATTCTATCTATTTTGTTCTTATGCGGTTTTGATTTATCATTAATCCAGCTATTTAAGGTAGCGAAAGACACGCCCAACTCTTGGGCTAAGCTTTCTTGGGTAAAACCGGATAATCTCTTTATTATTTTTAATTTTTCCGATATAGTCATTTTTTTGTTATTTATTCTATATATTACTCATTTTACAAAACTTTATAAAGTTTGTCAATATTTATAACTTTATAAAGTTTCATAACAAAATCCCCCTGGTGTGTCCAGGGGGATTATTAGGTCTTATCTTATTGTTCTTTTCTTAATACTGCGCCGTACAAATATAGGTTATCTGGCTCTCATAATCACCTGCTTGCTGCAGCACGTCAATCTCAGCCGTGTAAGCCACTGCCGCTAAACCTTTATTCTGGGTAGTGTTATTGGTTGGACCATCATGGTGCATTACTTCTACTGGATCGGTTCCATTTAAACCTACATATTTTGATCCAGTAGTAAAATCTAAAGTCGGGTATGCATCTGTCAAATCATCATCGTTTGAGGTTAAGCCCATATGGCCATAAGTATCATCAGCGTCCAATATACCGGTCGGTGAGGCCCAGGCCTGAGGAGTAGTGGAACCAGACCCAGTGGCTGAATCCTTAAAACTATTAATGTTGTCGCCGCCGTCACTGGTCATTTCCTGGTCTTGCTCTACAGTAACCGTATAGCCGTAAGACGCGTTAGTGGTTACTTGCAATTGTTGGCAAACCGTGGTTGAACCAGTAGTCTCAAGAGTGCCAAAATCCGTGGTAGTTGCGGTCGTATTCCGGTCGCATTCCACACCATTAACAAATTGCCCGGTACTGGTACCGGTTACAATAAAGTCCAGAGTTGCCGACACATTCGCGGTCATATGAACGTCATCCAAGATCGCAACCAAAAATTCAACCTGCGATTTTAAGACGTCGCTAGAATCATACTGCCGCAAATAAAACTTATAATTACTGGAAGTCGCGGCATTAACGTGATTACCAATAATTATTTGAGTTGAGGACGCGGCTGCTAATTGACCACCGCCCGAACGCGTACAATCAACTAAATTGCCGGTACTGGAAGCGGCAAAGTTCGCGTCGCCCCACATGCAGGTAGTGTTAATACCGGTTACGCCAAACTGGGTTGGAATTGTAACCCGATAATAATCACCGACCTCAGTCGTGGTCGCGGTCGTAAAAGTAATAGTACTAGTAGCTATCGCGCTCAAGTCCGAGTCACTCAAAAGGTCTTGCGCGTTATATATAGAATCAACCGCCCCAACAGTTTTTATTGACGGAACAAATAAATACATGGTAATAAGCGATATTGCCAATAATCCAGCCAGTATTTGTTTTTGTTTCACTTTGTTCATAATTTTATAAAATATCGTTTATTTATTAAATATTTGATTCTCTAGGTACTTTTCGGAAATAATCGGATGAGAGTACATTATTTACAATATCTTGAACCTGCTCTTTGCTATAATACCGCCACCCTCTGGAGTCCCGTTTTGCTTTTATGATCAATCCGTCCTTTTCCCAGCGAATCAAAGTCGTTTTGTCCCGATCAATTTTCTCCTCAATATCCTTTAAGCGATATTTCTTCTCCATATTTTTATTTTTAATAGTAATTTTTGCTTTTCTAGAGCAATTTTTCCGACCTTTTAATTATATGAATGTTATTATTTAAGGTTTTTCATCTTTTTATTCCCACAAATCAGCGAATCTTTTTACAAATTTACGAATATTAGCTTAAATAATTTATCCTGAATTCGTAAATTCGTAAATGGATTTGTAATTTCGTGGGAACTTCGTGGGAACAAAAAAACTCTCTTGCCTAAAAAGACAACAAAGCTGGTAATCTAATATAATTACGCCTTAAAACAGTATAATAAGACTGGTTTTTGTTTAATTTCATTTTTATTTTTTCTGTTTTTGTTGTTTTTTTGCTTGTCTCGCCGTAGTCCTGAGCTTATCGAAGGACGTAGGCGGGCTTTTTTTAGTATATTACTATAGCACTCTCTTGATATTGCACTATAGTACTATACTTATCTATATTATACACTATTTATCCCAACCGGTCAATCATCAATATAAATAAATATAAATAAATTTTAAAATTTGTAATTTGATTAATTTTTACTTAATATTAGCCAATATACTAATATTTTATTTTTTTATTTTTTTATTTTTTTATTTTTTTATTTAAATTTATGCACACAAATAAAATAATAAAATATCCACTCAATAAATCCTGTGGATATTTACAAATTTTACTATTTTAACCTAAATAAGCCTTATAATTCACCTATCTCTATTTTCCTAATATCCTCATTACTAATCCCTAAACTGCGCTCTCTCATTACTCTGTAAGCTTGCTCTGGCGACCCCAAATAATAAGCTTTTTTTTCAACTGGGTCAATATAATAAGCCTTGCCCAAATCTTCAATATCTATTAATATTCTCCCCCAAACATGAGCGGGATAATAAGTTCTTGTTGAAATAAATTCGCTTGTCGCGCCCAAACCCAATTCGCGCATTACGGCCAAAGCTTTAGCCGGGCTGGACAAATAATATTTATATCCGGTATCTGGATGCACATACCAGGCCTCGCCGCGCTCTTCAACCTGCAAAAGAATTTTACCTTTTAAGCGACAAGCTAGTTGATTGTCTATAAATCCGGCTTGACCCAGCTCCCGCTCAATAGTCTCAATATAGTTAATCTCCTCTTTGCTCGGGCCGCTTATGCCGGCAACAGTTATTTTTTCCTCGCATTGCGCTTTCATAATATTATATTCATACCCTTTCTGGCAAGAGCAAAGTGTGGCGTCATCTTCTCTGTTGCCAACAAATTTCGCGCCCTCGCCATACTCTGTCTGGTCGGCGTCATTTTTATTTAAACAGCGCCCATGGAGAATTGAATTGTCCCCCAGACGGTATTCACTATAATAGATCATCCCACCAGGACACAGGCTCTCGGAGCATGCGCTACGATCAGCGTTCCAGACAAAGCCATCGCAACACTCGCAATTATATTTATTATTAATTGTTGTACCGTCATAATAACTATTCTCGCCGTACTTCTCCTTGCAACCAATATCAATGGTAATACAAACACCGCCCGAAACTACCCAGCTACTTTGACAATTAGGCACAGGCACCTCTTGCTTTAAAAGACAATACTCGGTTTCTCTAAGACATTTATCCCAGACAAAAGGGTTTGTCTTAGCAACCGACAAACAAGCCAAACACGCGTAAAAAGCCGTCCCACCAAAAACAGAGATTAATCTTTCCTCTTCTTTTTGATTATCGCTTCTTTCCTGCTCATGAATCGGCAAAGCAAAAGTCTGCGCAACAGTTAAGACAGGAAATAATAAAAATAATAAAGTAATAAAATAATAAATTTTATTTCTCATAACATTTGTTTAAGAATTATACAATATTAGCAAATATTTTTACATCTGTAAACTCTCCTTCATCTCCCCCTCTCCGGTCTCGGAGAGGGGGTTGGGGGGAGAGGGAATATTAATATGTAGGCACTATTACATAAACCACTTCAGTTACGTAGTCTCCGGCTTCTTGAAGATTTTCGGCTTGGACCTTATAAACGAAATCAACATTTTCATTGGCTACCGGTATTGAACTATACGATATTTCTTCCGGGGAGCTATTGAACTGGGCATAAGTGTTAAAAGCGGAAAAACGCGAAGAACCTAAACCAATATCCGACAAAGTATCATCAGTCGTGTGGTAACCAAAACCGCTCGGGTTCGGATTAATGGTCCAGGCGCCCGGATTTAAGTTGGTCGTGCTGATCGGATCGATCGCCGAACCCACGTCAGAAATAAGGTCTTGACGCTGATAAATAAACAATTGATATCCGAACTCGGCATTAGTGGTGATCGTAAAATTATGCGCTCCTTCAAACTCAGCGCCGATCGTCAGATCCCCAAAGGCTACCTGGCCGGGGGTGGTGCTAAAATCGGTTGTTATATTATCGATCACTGTATTACTTACTACCCCGCTAACCGTTAAAGACAAAGAGGCATCACTCACCATTAAATTGGCATAACCCTCAGACCCATTATAAATCACTGCCTTAGAGCTTGTGCTGTAGATATCATAATAAGTGGCAAAGGGACGGAAATAATAAACCGTATTGGTGGCCGCGTTATTATTGTAAATTGTAAACTCCCATTCCGCTGGCGTACTAAGATTATGATCATAAGCAGAATAAGATATACCGGATTCGTTATGGGTGGCATTGGCGGTTGCGTCACTATGAATCCTGGTGCTAATAATTTCGTTGTCATTGCCCGCTCCGTTAGAATAAACCCAAGCTGTGCTAGAACCAATTTCACCCACATAATAAATATTTTCACTAAAGTCGGACGAAGTCGAGAATTGCAAACGCAGTTTAACATTTTCTCCGCTTATGCCACTGGTTTCATTAATAGTGATCCTTAGTTTAAGATTATTATTGACGCCAATAGTTAAGGGCGCGGTATTAGTGGCGACCGCTCCGGCTAAGGGGGTTAAACTGTCTTGATCATGGAACCAGCGCCAATCCTGGGACTTAGGCGTATAGCTAGGGCTATCATCCCAAATAATGTAACCACGCGGATCACCCGAATCAGAGTCAAACGACTCACCGGCATAGTTGCCATAATGCGCGCTAAAGAACCAGGCGCTTGTTGGTGTACCGCCCAGTTTAACATTCGCGCTCGCTGTAATAGAACTGGATGTGGCAAAACGACAATTAGTAATAGAGAGTTCCGGGTTCTCATTTATCACACTGCTATTAACCGACATTGCTACCCCGCTATTAACGCCAATCTCAAAGTCACCATAGCTAAGCGAGTTAACAACGCTAGGGCCGGAAATTATTAATCCTTGGCTATTTAAATTTCTAAACTCATAGTAACTGGCATTAATTGTGCCGGAGGCAATATTAATTCCATAATTACCACTACCTTGATTAGCAATAGTAGTAGAGGCCGCCAAAATACCGACAATATTTAAACTACCATAATCAATCGTGGTGCTGGCATTATTAGCTAAATAAACCTTGCATTGCCTGGGCGCGCCGCTAATATCAGTACCGTCAAAGTCAGTCGCGTAGCTCCAATATTCTTGAGCATTATTATCAACCCGGTAATCTCCCCAGATATAGAGTGAACCCGGTATATCGGAATGGTCCATGGAATAAAGTGAAGAGCTGGAGTCAACCGTATAAGCGCTGGACGATGAATCCCACATTTTAATATCCGTATTCGGCCCAATAAAGAGAGTAGCATATGTATCACTATCCCCGGTTTTCGTGTTAATTGTATTGTTTTGCGCGTTATTAAGATATAGAGTTGAACCAATCCAGGTGGTAGCAGTACCGCCAACCAAATTTTTAAATTCACCCTGCACTTCTATAAATACGCCGGAATTAATAGTTAATGCTTGCGCCGCGGTAATCAGCCATTTATTGCTTGTAGTAGCATTATTTATAATGCTCCACCCGCCGGAAGAGTTATTAAACTCTATATCATAAAAGCTTGAGTTGCCGGGATTAATTGTATGGCCGGTTGAAGCTGCTTCAAAAGTGGTCGTGGCCGCTCGCGCTATAAAACTACCGCTGTTTTCCCAGCTTCCCCCGGCATATATTTCATAGTTTGAAGTTGACACATCCAATATGGAATTAGCGCCAATAATAACATCACTACTAACTCTCATGTCATAGCTTGCCAGTGTAACGGTCGCGGTTGAGGATTTGGCCAAAGTTAAAATATTAAAATCATGATCAACATCAGTGCCACCGGTATTGATTGTGCTGGTGCTGGTGCCATTAAAAGTGGTAGTTGAAGTATCAGCCGTAAATGTTCCACCGCTGGCCACGGTCCAGTTGGTTCCAAGGGTGGTAATGGTACCGTCCCCTTCCTTGTCGTCCGTGCAATCATAGGTGCCATTAACAGTAATAAAATTAGTGATTGTAACTTCAAAACCGCGGGTATCAAAAATATCTCCGGAATTTATTGTTAAACTGTCCGCCACAAAATCGGAATTAAGCCTGGTTGTGGCCGGTGAATAACCGATCTGCACATTTCCTAAATTATTTTTGCTAGCATTCAAATCTTCAAAATAACCTACACCGTCATCCTCAAAAATAAGTAATCCCGTTCCAGTCGCTTTGATAAAATTTGAGCTACTGGCAATAAATAAACTGTCAATTTCAAAATTATTATCTCCGCCGTGGATCAAGGTGCCGGCCATAATCGTAGTCGTCGCGGTACTGGATGCGTGTCCGACAAGAGTCCATTCCCCACCGCTGCCGTTAAATGTTAAATTATAAAACGGCGAATCATTAGTTCTAATAAAATTTCCGCTTGTGGTAGAGATAAATTCAACCGTTGAAGAAGCCGCTTCAAAACTACCGCTACTACCGTCCCAGCTACCGTTAACCGTGATATTCTGCTCTCCCACAGCGGTAAATACTCCATCAATTTCTAAGTTATATAAATCAACATCACCGCTACCAGCCTCAAAAGTGTCGCCCGGCCAAACATAAAAATCAAAACCATTATCCAAAGTGATAGAAATTCCACTTACTGTTACCGGAATGTCAGCATCCTGATCTTTGTCATAGGTATCTATATTGGCTACTGCCAAAGGCCCGTCATCATCGTGTCTAACTACTACCCGATTAATATAAATATGAAAATCATTAATCTCACCAGCGCCGCCAAAGCGGTTATACATTACACCACGCTCATCAACATTATTTATATAGATTAAAATTGGCGTGCCGGTTGCCGGTGGCTGAATATCTTGAAAAGTAAATCTGCCATTAATGACCGAGGCGTTAGTAGTTTCTTCAACACTGCCATTAACCACAAAGTTTAGATTATATCCATTTGTGTCCGGTGTTACTCCGTCCACTTGATAAACCACTCCGGAAATGGTTGGTACCAGTCTAGTACTAATCTCGCCAAATGAAGCCGCTTTATTTCCATATTGATCATAGGCCCAAATTTTAAAAACATATTGCTGGTTCTGTATTAAATCTGAAATAGTTGTGGTTGTCGCGCCCTTAAAATTACTAAACCCGAGATTCTCGTCAGTGGAAGAACTATGCAATTCATCTGACTCGGTTACACCCGAAGCGGCCTGTCTATAATAAATCCGGTATTCTTTAAAGTTAGAATCGCTTGATGTCGCGCCAAAAGCGAGAGTAACGCTATTTATGGTTTTGCTCTCCAGGCTTAAATCGCCCGGAGTACTCGGATTAGCCGCGTCAATATAGAGCGTAGTGGTCGCCGGTATAGCCTGATCATTATAGCTGTCATTTACGGTTAATTGCAGACAATATTCTCCGTCCGCGCCGGAAAGATCGCTCAGACTTAACCAATCAAATTCAATTGTGTTAGAACCAAACTCGGTAATTATATAACCGCTGCTCGTACCCACCTGATAAACACTGTTATTATCAATTACCACATCCCCGTACTCGTCTGAAATATTAGCGCTGTTTGTATCCAGGGTCGGGTCGTCCGAGGGACTAAATACACAAGCCGTACCGGTAGCGTATTCTATTTTCGCCTTGCTTGGGTCGCCGGTCGTGTCACTAACTTCAATCGAAATATCAACCACACCTGAGCCATCAACTCGGAGCACGGCCGAATTGAAATCGCCCTCTGGCGGTGGGGCCATCTGCAGTTCCGCGTACTCGCTATATTCATCAAGAACCTCTCCTTCGTCAGTTACCCGAAAGCAATAAGTGGCGCTATTTGAAACCTGAACGGTGCCGGCAATATTATATTCTATTTCCGTATATCGGTTGCCGCTTAGAGATATGGAGCCGGTCTGGTTGGACGGATCTTCAAGCAAATAGCCGGCCACGAAAGTATATTCCTCGGCATTGATTAATCGCTCGGTAGTTGAGGCTTTATCATCAAAATAAATACTCTCAACCATTTCAAAATGTTCTGTCGTAGCGGTTGCCGGTACTGTGGTCCAGCTGGCCGCAGCCGCGCAAGTACCGTTTTTAATCCCATATTCCAAATTATACTTCGTATTGCTGGCCGCCCAATCACCTGAATTAGCGACCGCGATCCGAACCCGAATATTTTCAAATTCACTTGGCGGCGTACTACTTGAAGGCACTGGTGTATCTTCGTCCTCACGCCAGGTAGCAGAGGGAATAAAGGCGGTTGAAGTAGACATCTCGTTGGTAGCGCTGGCCACATTACCATAGTCATCATATATCCAAATATTAAAAACATAATCCATATCTTGTATCAAGCCGGAAACCGTAGTCGAGCCATTGCTTAAATAATTCTCATCTCCCAGGCTAGCATCATTATTCTGGTTGAATTCACTGTCCGTTTCGCTTACCCCGCTGGTTCCTTGTTTATAGAAAATCTTATATTCCTCAAAATAATCATCCGTTCCAGCCGCTCCAAAAGCCAGGGTCACGCTCATACTACTTACACTCTCCGCTGTTAGATCGCCTGGGGCGTCTGGCACGGTATTATCAACCTCCAAAGTAGTGGTCGCCGAAATAATCTGAGTATCCGCTCCATCAAACACTGTTAAACGCAGACAATATATCCCGCTTGCAGCCGGAACATCCTGTTTGCTTAGCCAGTCAAAATTAATAGTATTTGATCCGCTAGAAGTGATTATTCTACTAGACGAACCAACCTGATATTCACTGTTATTATCAATCTCCGGCGTACCATGGTCAGCTGAAATATTTGCCGGATTTGAATCTAAATAAAGCGGATCGCTTGATAAAAACTGGCAAGTGTCGCCGGCTTCATACTCCAATTTAGCCTGCGCCAAGTCTCCATTAATATCATAAACCTCAATTGAAATTTGAACTACCCCGCTTCCGTCAATTTTCTGCGCCGCGGAATTGAATATTCCAGTGGGCGGGGCATTGGTTTTTTCCGTTAAGGGAGCAGCCGCCGTCACGTTGCCATAATCATCATAAGCATAAATATTAAAAGTATACTGGGTGTCCGAATTCAAGTCGCTAATTGAGGTAGTGGCCGTGCCGTAAAAATTCTCATCTAAGAGGTCATCGTCATTATGCTCAATGTCATCCTCGTCAACTATTGCCCCTTCTTGATA
>JAGLNE010000106.1 GCA_023139655.1 Candidatus Parcubacteria bacterium | reverse complement strand
AAAATTGATCCGACAATCAAGGTTATTTCGGATAGGCTATCAGAAATTAGATAAGTAATGACCTTGCGGATATTCTTAAAGATCACCCGGCCCTGCTTTATTGCCGAGACAATAGTTTTGAAATTATTGTCTAAAAGAACGATGTCCGACGTTTCCTTGGCGATGTCTGTACCGGTCCCCAGGGCAATGCCTATATCGGCGGCTTTTAAAGCCGGCGAATCATTTATCCCGTCGCCGGTCATGGCCACTACCTCGCCCCTTTCCTGCAAGGCCTTAACTATCCGTAATTTATGGTGCGGACTTACCCGGGCGTAAACATCAATTTTTTTCACTAGTTTTTTCAGCTCCTCATCGCTTACGTTCTCCAGATCTTCACCGATAATAATATTCTCGGGCCCCACAGCCAGACCGACTTCCCTAGCAATTGCTTTGGCGGTCAGCTGATGGTCGCCGGTAATTACGATCGTCCGGATTCCGGCTGACTTAGCAATAGCGATGGTCTCCTTAGCCTCGGGCCGCAAAGGGTCCTTAATGGCAATAAAACCAATAAAGGTTAACTCTTTATTTATTTCCTCCCAGTCCATTTCTCCGGGAACAAACTCTCCCTCCTCTGTAGTTCTTCTTATTTCCTTGGTTGCCAAGCCGATCACTCTCAGGCCCTGGCTGGTCAAAGCTTCGTAAGCTTTCTTTAGCCGGGTCAATTCGGCTTGGCCAAGCTTATGCTCTTCCCCTAAATGATAATATTTCACTGCCTTAGCTAACAATTTCTCCGGCGCACCTTTCTCGTATAATTTATAATGACGGCGCCCCAGGCTGTGCAGACTAAGCATGTACTTACGCTCACTGGTAAAAGGCAGCTCATCAACTTGCGGCTCTGTCTCTAATAATTTATCCCTGTCCAACCCGGACTGGATGGCGGCTGATAAAAGCGCGACTTCTGTCGGCGTGCCGATAAAACGCCAGCTACCCAGCTCGTCTTGGGGATTTTCTATAATCGCATCATTACACATCATCCCTGCTTGCAGGGCCAAGCTTGCCACTTTTGCTTCTTTCTCGTCCTGGCGCGAACCCATTGTTTTTATCTCGTATTCCCTCTCACCGATTATTATATGGGCAACATGCATCTTCCCTTCGGTTAAGGTGCCGGTTTTATCAGAGCAGATGACCGTGGTTGAGCCGAGCGTCTCAGCCGCAATTAATCTTCTGGTTAAAGCCTTTTTCTTTAATATGCGCTGCATACCCAAGGCCAAAATAAAAGTAACCGATACCACCAGGCCCTCTGGGATCGAAGCCACTCCTACGGCCGCTCCGGTACGCAGCATTTCAAATAAATCATGACCGCGTAACAGACCGGTGATAACAATTGCCGCGCAAACAAAACCAAAAACCATTGCCAACAAACGGCTGAATTTTGACAGTCGAAGCTGCAAGGGGGTTTTTTCTTCCTTGGTTTCCTTTACTAATCCGGCGATCTTTCCGATCTCAGTACTCTCCCCGATCGCCGTAACCAGTGCCCGGCCAAGTCCACTGACAACCATGGTGCCGGCATATACCATATTTTCACGGTCAGCTATGGCCGCGCCTTTGGGCACTAGATCGATCTTTTTATGCGATGGCATTGATTCACCAGTTAGCATCGCCTCATTAATAAGCAGATCCGCCCCTTCTATTAAACGAGCGTCAGCCGGTACACGGTTGCCCGCTCTAATAAGGATAATATCACCGACTATTACGTCCGCGCTATCTATCATAAAATCCTTGCCGTCGCGTAATACCAGAGCGCTGTGTTCAACCAATTCTTTTAATTTCGCGATCGCGTTATTGGCCTTGTTTTCCTGAAAATATCCAACCAATACGTTTATTGCCACTGCTCCAAAAATCACCCAAGCCTCATTTATTGCTCCGATTATCAATGATAATATGCCGGTAAACAGTAAAATGTAAATCAACGCGTTATTAAACTGTGAAATAAAAATTGTAATCCGTGACAAAGATCCCTTTTTGGGCAATTCATTTTTACCAAAACGGTTAAGCCGCCCTTGAACCTGCTTTTCGGTCAGCCCGTTTAATGATGAATGAAGCTGTTTTACTGAGGCGGCAATATTTAAGCTATGAAAATCTACCATAATTATAAATACCAAAAAATTCTTAAGCTTTCCGCTTAAGTCTATATTAACATATTAAATATATTATAACATATTTTACTTAAAAATAAAAAATACCTATTTAAATAGATATTTATTTTACAAATTTAAAAACCTACAAACCTTTTATGTCATCCTGAGCGCAGCGCTAGCGGAGTGAAGGATCTCGTGGCTGTATCCACGGGATTCTTCTCCCGCTACGCGGGATCAGAATGACATAGCACACTTCACCTCTTCTTCGGCGTCACAAAAAATCCTAGTCGCCATTTTCCCCCAAACATTAAACGGCTCTGGGCTTCCAAGCCGGGTACTGAGCCAAATATTATAATCGTAAATGGCAAAATCAACCATTGTAAAAACATCGCGATATATTTTGTCAGGCCGTATTTTTTGGGTTTTTTAGGCAATAACAGAGTAGAGAGAATAGCCGACAAAATCAAACCGGACATCGCGGCCATCATTAAAGTGCGGGTAACAACCGGCAGATTAGCTGATAACACAGTAGCATTAAAACGATCTCCACCAAGCAGCATGGGCATCCAACCAATCACGGCAATTATCAAGGCATTGGTCGCCCAGGAATGAAAGCCGTATAATTGTACTAATATCCTACTAATAAACCTGGACTTGGGATAAACGGATCGATTTTTAAAAAACATAAAAATTAAATACGGCAAATTTTCCGCGCCCCAACCCCAACGGCGCTGTTGTTTATATAAATTCTTGGCTGTCTCCCAGGTAGTTTCATCCATGCAAACATCCATTGATACCGGATAATTAAGCGGCACTACCCGATAATCGCCCCGGTAATAGCAAAAACAATGCCAAAATATCCGCGAATCTTCGCTAACCATTGTCTTGGACCAAAAGCCAATATCACTAAGCGCCTTCCAGGTCATAGAGTGCGAGGAATAAGTGGCCAATTTTTCCTGCCTGATTTGCTGCATCATTTGCCAAAAAGTGTTTGAAGCAGCGGCTACCCGGGCAAAAAATGGAGCCTGCCAAATATTATTGTGGTATACAGGTACCGGTTGATAGCTGGAGCGATAAGGATTAGGCACGGTTAAAAAATTATAAGTCAAACAGTGGAAATACTGAGGAGCAATTACTGTATCAATATCAAAAACACTAACCAATATCTTTAATGGGTCTATCCCGCTAGGATCAATTAGCGCGCGCTTTATCTCCTTGGCCGCCCAGGCCTGGTTAGCTCCCTTGCCTTTTAACTCACCGATAATTCCATCGGGATGGCGGGTGATAAAAAAAGTGTGGAATATATCCTTAAATTCCTGTTTGATCTTTTTAGCATCTTCCCAGGCTTGGCTGCCGCCTCTTTCCTCAACGCTTATCACCATAATAATATTTTCACGCGGGTACGGTGAATCAGATACCGCTTTAACGCTGGCCCTAATTACTTCGTAACTCTCGTTAATAACCGGAAAGATCATTAAATGAATGATATCTTGCCATTTGTAGCCGCGAATCGAAAGACATTCCCCTGCTTTGCACTGTTCCGGTACTTTATTTAAACTGTTGCATTTTGCCTGCCAATCAAGCCGCTGATTACGCTTGAGCCGCCTATAAGACACAATTAAATGAATGCCAAGGAAGACCACCAAAAGCAGCCAATAAACATCAAAGGCAATAATAAAATATGCTACCCAAACCGGCTGATAGTAAGACAAGATCAATAAAGTGAGTAGTGTTGTCCAAGACAAAAAACCGGGCAATATTTCCAAGGCTCGGTATAATTTTCGGTCTTTACCCTCTAGCTCACTAGCTTGTCCAATTTTTAAGTAGTCCATTATTATCTTGTCATTCTGATCCGCCAGCTGGCGGAGAAGAATCCCGTGGGTACATAAACGGGATTCTTCACTCCCTGCGGGAGTTCAGAATGACAGTTCGGATTATTTTAACTTGCGTTTAAACATTAAACTCCCTCCATAATAAAGAATATAAAGAAAAAAGCTATATACTAGAAAAATCCTTATGTAAGGCCAATGATAAAAATATATTATAGCATCGCTAATAACCGCGCCCGGGGCAGTAAATATATCCCAACTGTTCCAGCGTTGAATTAAACCAAGCAGTACCCCAAGCGATATGAGCGGAATGATAATTATTTCAAAAATATCTGCTTTAAATTTCCCTATTATACTTGCCAAAAAATCGTGCATTAGCTTTATATTATAGACTAAAGCTACCCAACCTAAAAAAGCGTATGTAAAAAACAGCATTATCATCCATGAACCATCAAGGCAATTATTAAGTTGGCTCACCTCACAAAAACCGTTAAGATGCCTGACGTCAACAATGACATAAGCCGCGTTCGGTAAAAATAGCAACCAAAACAACGTTATTACAGCCAAGGCAAATTTATCAAACAGAGCTTTGCCTCTTCGTTTCCGCCACAGAGTGTCAATGCTAAAAAATAAAAAAAATGGAATTATCAGTAAGAACAAATTCCATGGAATATATATTAGCGGATAACCATTTATTGTCAAATCAAAACACATATTTTAATTTTCAATAGCAACTGTCATCCTGAATGAAGCGCAGCGGAGTGAAGGATCTCGTGACTGTATCCACGGGATTCTTCTCCGCCAGCTGGCGGATCAGAATGACAGAGCTTAGTCATGTTATATCAACAGTTTGATCTTCGCTGATTATATTCTCTTTCTTTTTAAGGTTAATAATCTCCTGATCTTCGCTGATTATATTCTCTTTCTTTTTGAGATTAATAATATCAGGTTCATCTTCTTTCTGAATAATTATTTTGTTGTTATTTGTTGTACTGGAAAACCGGACCGGTTTTTTATGCAAAGCATCACGCAGCGAAAGTGCATTCTCCCTTGCCTCTGTTTTGACAATTTTTGGCTTATTGGTCTTAAGCAATTTAATACTGCCGGCTTGTTTTATTTTTTCATCCAATTTACTAAGCTCTTTTTGCTTCTCTGTGCGGCGGTTATCAAAATCAGCCTTTTTGCTTTGCTTAACTTGGGATAAGCAATCTTTGCAATAAATCGGCCTGACCCCATCCGGTTTGAATGAAGTCTTTGTACTCGTCCCGCAGCGAGAGCAGGCAGAGTCATACTTATAAATACTGTCCATTCTGGTAGCGGCTTGAGGGGTTGTAATAGCCGGCGCTTGGCTATTATTTTTTTTCTTTATTTCCTCACCACCGTCATTTTCATGCCAACGTTTTATTTTATCTTCCACTATACTACGCTCTTTGGCATAGCGTTCACGGCTAATCGCGATTAATTTTTCCATGTTTCCGGTCTTCTCAGCCTCAGACAAGGGCGGCAAACCGCGGGCGGAAAACGGGTCGGATGCGATCCCGTCTATCATTAATTTGATATAAATTTCATATTTTGGCAAATTAACAATATCTTCCTGAGTAAAGGTCGGAGTAAACTCCGGTTCAAGCTCTTCAGCGTCAGCGGCACCAACCCGAAATAGGGCCATGGTTCCAACATTGCCAAAAACCGCGCTTTTTACCGTATCGCCCAACTGTTCAATATATTGATGGGCAATAGTTAAGTTAAGCCGATATTTCCTGGCCTCAGACAAAATATTAGCAAAACTGTCAGTTACAAAATTCTGAAACTCATCGATATATAAATAAAAATCTTTCCGCTTTTCTATAGGCATATCAACCCGGCTCATCGCAGCCAGCTGGATCTTGGTGATCATCATTGAGCCCAAAAGCTGTGAACTGTCTTCGCCGATCCGCCCTTTGCTCAGATTAAGAATCAAAATTTTGCCTTCGTCCATGATCTGGCGCATATCAACTGTTGATTTAACCTGGCCAACGATATTTCTAATAAGCGAGGTTGATAAAAATTGGCCAACTTTATTCTGGATCGGAGAAACCGCTTCTGAGGCGAATTTGTCGGCATAACCGGCAAATTCATTTACCCAAAACGACTTAACAACCGGGTCCTGTATCTTGTCTATCACCCGCTTGCGGAATTTTTTATCAGCCAGCATTCGGGTAACCGCGAGCAAAGTTGAGCCGGGAAAATCCAAAATAGCCAGAATAGTATTGCGCAAGATATATTCCAGCCTAGGCCCCCAAGAGTCAGCCCACAGCTTCTGGAACACGCTGACCAGACCGGAAGCGACCAAATGCCTAAGATGCGGGTCAACCTGTTCAACCACATTAAAGGCGATCGGATATTCAAAATCAGCCGGATTAAAATATATAACGTCATTAACCCTATTACTGGGGATATACTCTATTATTTTTTCCGCCAGATCACCATGCGGGTCAACCACGGCCACACCCCTTCCTGCCCAAATATCTTCAATGATCATATTCTCAAGAATCGTGGACTTACCCATGCCGGTCTTGCCAATCAAATACATATGACGACGCCGGTCGCTGGCTTTTATCCCAAATTTACGGTTGCTGTTTCTATAATTTGTTTCCGCAAATACGTTAATATCTTGATTGTCCATAAATATATAAAAAATTAATTCTTACGCAAAAGGCAAATTTTCCGGCGGTGCTCCTGCTTTTTTCTTATTTGCTTCCTCCTCTTTACTATTCACGGGATCCGCAGAAATTTTTTCCATTGGCTCATCCCAGGGTAAACTCTTAATTTTGCTTTCCTTTGCAGGCTCTTTTTCAGACTCTTTAGTAAAGGCTGGCCCGACCTGCTTGCCAACGGATAATGTTGGGCCGTGATCAAAAAAGGTTTCGCCAACAGCCTCGCCTCCTACCGGCAAACTCATTGGCGGCTCAGACTTGCGTCCCGGAGTTTTTTGAACCAGAGGCGCTTTAACCGCGGCTTCAATCGGAAAATGCCAAAGCGTAGCCAACTCGTCTATTGTCATTATTTTTCTACTCCGCCCCCGGGTGCCGCTCCTGG
>JAGLNE010000105.1 GCA_023139655.1 Candidatus Parcubacteria bacterium | reverse complement strand
ATCTCACCGATATTGCCGGCCGCCAGAACTTCCATTGAATTACTGTCTGTATAGACAATTCCGCCCAGAACCGCACTCAGGTTCTGATTGGTGCCGCCATATTCCAAGCCAATTACGTCGCCCTGCCAAGTGCCGGCTAATACTGTGCCGGTAGCGTTTACCAAAAACTGGCTGCCAGTATCCAAGCCGATAGTTAACATCGCACTTGGCGAGGTAGTGCCAATCCCCACCTTACCGTCATTACCAACATAGAAAACTCCGCCAGTCGTGCTGGCATTATAATTTGTCAATTCAAACAAAGGTCCGGTACCATATTGTGTTCCCCAAAGAAGCGGCGAAGTAGTAGAGAATTTAGCCTCAACCCCGGTCTGAAAGTTAACCGGGTCAAGTATACAGCCATTACAACCCTGAATAGTACCTGGCAAACCGAGGAAATAACAAGACACTTGATCCTCAACTTCACATCCATCACCACCAGTCCCCAGGTCAATATTACAATCAATAAAATCAATATCACATTCCGCAGTACATGTTCCATTGCTGTGATAATGCGCGTCAGCCTCACCAGGGTAAGGAGTGTCGCCAATGTCAATCTCACAGCCATCAATGTCTGTATATGAACCATCACACTCCCTATAACCGCTTCGGCAAGTACCGCAAGTAGATGAAGCCATTAGATCTTCCACGCAAACAGTATTACGATTAACGTCATAACATTCGCTATCCCGATCGCACCACCAACCATTATTGTTATTACAATACGGATCAGGTGAAGAGTCAGTCGCAAAACAATTAAGAATATAACCGCCGTCATAAGAACTGGAATAATTAGCATTAGATGTAGTAGAAGCGGTTGGCGCGTTAATAAATGACGTATCATAACATTGAGCAATACCGCTTAAATCCCCGCAGATCATTTCATCGTCACAGTTCTGCCCGGGATAGTTGGTCTCATCAATCGCCGGGCAATTTGCCGGATCATCAACCCAATATTGGGCATTAACATATTGAACCATGCCAAAAACCGCCACGACGACAAACATCGGTATCAGCCATTCTAATCTAAGTTGTTTCTTAAATATTTTCAGCATAGAGTTAATAAATATAATTTACTACTCTGCGGAGTGTTCAAAATCTAATTTGCATGCTTGCCCGTCCGAAGCTTTAGCGTAGGCGGGTGCCGCATCCGCCAGCTGGCGGAGTAGCACGGCTTTTTGCGCCTGTCCCGAATCGGATTGAGGGGCTAGGAAAAATAACATAAATCCTTTGTCCCGCCCCGGCTATTTTCGCCGGGGCGGGGGCGAAGAAAGGATCTGATTTTGTTTTTTTTGCGTTGGAGATTCCGGAGCCAATCCTCCGGTCAGAAGAGAAGCATGGGGTTTCTTTCTCCTCTGGCCAAGAGACAGGCGTAAATATAATTTACTACTGCCAGATAGCGAAAAGTGCTTAAAATCTAAATTCGCATGTGCCCCATTCGTAGTGGGGCTTTTTGCGCTAACAAAAACAACATACTATTGTTCTAAACAACAAGCAATCGGTTTGGTTTCCGAGCAATTTGTCAGCCAGCCGGCACCGCCACTGTTACTGTTTAGGACCCAAAATGCGCCCAACATAGTGGTTGACGACGAAGTCCAGCCATTACAATCATTAGAGTTGGACGTATAGCCTGGCGGCCCTTCGGCGATCCAGGCACTTCCTGACCATTGTGATATATCATCCTGTTCAATGCTTACCAAAATATCATAAGTGCGGCACATAAAACTATTGTTAAACTCCGCGGCACAGATAACATTACCGGCGGCGTACCCAACCAGAGACGATGTAGCATAACCGCCATCATATTCTGCCGAAGTAGTCCCGATTAATTTCGCGTATGTTTCACTGCCACTGCCTGCCAAGCCGAGCGTACCGGTTGCCACCCATTGCCCGCGGCCATCGCCATCCGATTGCCAAAGCCAGCCATCAGTCCCTGTGGAATTAACACCAAATCTCGCTACATCATCTAAACCTAAATTGATCCTGGCACTGGTAGCCGTACTGGCTCCTGTTCCGCCGTGGGCAATATCTATAATCCCTGCCTGCCAGGTCCCGGCCACGATCTGTCCGCTATTGTTTACCAAAAATTGGCTGCCGCTGGTTCCACCCACGCTTAAAAGTTGGCTTGGCGTGACAGTTCCGATACCAAAAAGTCCATTAGTTGACAAATAAATTGAGGAGGTAGCGCTTAAAGCACTGCCAGTACTGGCATAATACGCCATCTGTCCGACCACTCCTGGATTAACATAAACAAATGAACTTTGCGCGCTCCAGCTTAAGTTACCGGCGCCATCGGTGATCAAAGACATATTTGGCGAACCATAACTGTCTGGCAGAGTTAACACTAAGTTAGAACTAATGCTGCTGGAAGCCCGGAGGGCAATATAGTTAGAACTGTCCAAGTCATAAAACCTTAACTCCTGCTGATTGCTAATACTGACTGTGTCAAATAATGATGAACCATTAACTTCAAAAATATTCCCAGCTAGCGTGCTGGTCGCGATGTTCCCGATCACTACAACGTCAGCGGTGTCATGTGGGTGAATCAAAGTTTCTGCCGTATTTGTCGCCCAAAGGAAATCAAGTCCACTGCCACCAAAACCGCCGACAAAATCTTGCTCCCAATAAAGATCCCCGCTAGCATTGGTTTTAAGCACATAACCCGGAGAGCCATAGGCGGTTGGAAAACGATAATCCCCTATTTGTACTCGGCCGTCATTTAGAACCGCGAATGATGTGGTCGCCCCAATTTTAAATTCAACTATATTCCCAGTGCCGCTTTGGGTAACCGTTAATGCCGTATTGCTGGAGCTGGTAGAAACAGAAATAATATTATTAAAACTCCACTCCCCGGTTATTGTTTCATCTTCGGACAGAGTCGCGTATTCACTCTCGGTTTTACCGCCCAAACGATTGGTATCAAAAGCAGCCGGTACAGTGGTTAATAATTTTCTCGGACTCATCGTCTCAAAATTAAAAATAATTTCCAAATACATTGTCTGGCTAAAGTCAACGCCGGATATATCGGTGATCACGCCCAAATTCTCGTTTATTATTCCTCCCTCAACAAATGGACGATTGTTAATGCTCTCTCCCGCACTCCAAATCTCTGTGCTGCTGGCCACAGTTATTGTGTTCGCGCCAATATTATAATCAACTATTAAAGCCCCGGCGCTTGAGCTGGCCGAACTTAAATACTGCCCTACCCTGAGAGTGCTGGTCGCGCTCGGCCCTAAATATGTATAAACCATTCCACTGGCAGTAGGACTTGCCAGAGAAACAGTAGCCGAGAAACGAGTAGCCGCGGTAGAGGTTTCGGACCAAATCGATGTTCCGCCAGTCGGAGAGGTATATAAACGGAAAGTAAAATCATAAGCCCCATCAGCTATTTCTGTGCCATCCAAATTAGTTACCTTGCCAATAAAATTAAGTAGCGGCGGCGTCTGCGCCTCAGCCGGTTCAATCTGCAACCAACCCAAAACCAGCACAACAATAAACAAAGTTGTGATCACGGCTTTCCTAATTGTTCGATTTCTGGATTTCATTTTTATTTAAATTAAATTATTCGCATTATTCGCATGTGCCGCATTCGCCTGCCCTGAGCTTGTCGAAGGGTAGTGCGGCTTTTTCCGCCAGGAAAAACAACATCACATTAACTTCTTCAACCATCCAAAAGTATTTTCCAAAATATTCATAATTATCGTAATAATTGATTCTTTCTTCTTGGCCGTCATAAAGGTGTGCACTTTGGAGCTGGATAAATTGTCTCCCGAATCAATACTCTTAACCCGGAAGCTGTAAACCACGCCAGGCTTAAACTTGGTTACAACCATTACATGCTCCTTGGTATAATTCATATTCAGATTAGTTGCTTCAGAGAGCTTAGCACTGCCGCCATGCACGCCTTCCTGATATTCCACCTGAGAGGTGGATGGCTCGTTAGTAAGCCAGGAAATAATTGTCTGGATCTTATTGCTACGGTCCACAAATATGGTGGAGTCGGCCTTGATGTGCGATATTACCGGCGGCAGATCATCTTCGGTTGTAGAAAACTGGCTTAATATCTTGCGTGCTTCGTTTGCCCGATCATCAGTACTAAGCAATTCAATTTCATAATAGGTACCGCCGACAAATTCATTAATTGTTATTTCATGAACTACGGAGATAGAATTGTCTTTAATGGTCTTTTGCTGATCAACACCTAAAACATTATTAAAATATGGAGTGAAAGTAAGCGCCGAATCCGCCGGCTTGTTGGTAACCCATTTAAAAACCGCTGTTTCATTATCAATTATTTGTGTTAAATAGCTGACGATCTGAAGCTCTTCAATGCTGGTGCGGAAACTAAAATCCCGCGAATGGGCTGTCGGACCAAGCTGGGCCGCGCTTCGCAGTTGAAAATGATAGGTCGTATCCGGAGTTAAACCATGCAGGATCACCTCGTGGTTAAAAGTATAAACACCGGGACTGCCCACTGTCTGCTGATACGGCTCCGTGATTTCCGGATTATAAGCCTGTTCCGGGGCAAGCGCAATTAACGAATTTGATTCAATATCGGTTGCCCAGCTAATAGTAACCTCGCTTGCTCCAATCTCCACTATAGGTTCTCCGATCAGGATCGGGGTGGCAATATAGCCGGACAGATCATCAATTGATCCGATATCGCTTAGTTCATTTAAAGAAACTTCGGGAAATAACCGGGAAATAAAATCAAGAGCGTTGTTTGCTAAATTCTCAATAATTCCCGGCTCTTCTTCGCCTACCGGCTCCTCAGGAAGCGCTTCTTCTCCTTCACCCGGAACAGTAGTTATTACAATATCTTCGGAATAGCCGACGTTTCCCCAGCCGTCGCTGGAAATGGCGCGCAAATGATATATGGAATCAGGCTCCAGATTTATTAAGGCAACAGAATGCTTAGTGCTTGACGCCCACTCTCCGTAAGTTGAGCCGTAATTTTCACTAAGCCCATACTCAATAAAGCTGGTTGCTTCTTCGTCAGTTTCCCAGGCAATAACTGCTGTTTGATTGGTTACTGATATAGTTTGAATATTTGTAATTTCCGGCGGCGCCTTGTCGGTTTTATCAATGATCAATAATCCGCCGCCGCCGCTAGGAGGCGTAGTACCCTCGTCAGTTGAACCGGAAGTGAAACTCCTGGGGGTGGTGTCGGTTGTAGCGCCGCCGTTAATTCGCTCTGAACGCACTTGATAATAATACACAGTTTCCGGTGTTAAACCGGTAACCGTAACGCTGTGGCTGGCATTATTTTTTACACTAGAGCCTTGTTCCATGCTGTTGGCAAATGAACTGTCTGTTGAATATATGACATAGGCATCACTTACGATATTAGTGTTCCAGACGACGGTCGCGTCCACGCCGTCAACTGAGTGGCTAACACTGGAAATAATCGGTCCGTCAAAAGTATGATGAATATTTTCATAAATAATATAACTGCTGCTTTTCATGGCCGCTTTTGCGCCTGCCCCAACCATAAACAAGCCAAACAGAATCAATACAAGTATTGTCTGGCTGGCTTGTTTAAAAATTAGGTTTTGTTTTTTTGCGTTTTGCATGGGATATATCAATGAAAGCGAAACATCTTATTTAATTCGCATAATTCGTAATTCGCAGTATTCGCATATAATTTGTAGATTCGCATTATATTATATTTACATGTACTTGCGGATGAACTTGCGTAAATCAGACTCAAAAACCCGGTAAGTCTTTCGACCTATCCGGGCTACTCTAAGATCACCGGTGTCAACCCACCG
>JAGLNE010000104.1 GCA_023139655.1 Candidatus Parcubacteria bacterium | reverse complement strand
TTTTTGCTAGCGCAAAAAGCCGCGCTACAAATGCGGCACATACGAATTTCAAGGAAGATGTAGGGGTGGAAAAATATTACATTTGGTTTTTTATTTCCGCGTTGTTTTTCTTTTTCTCTTTGGCGCTTTCAGCGGGCGTGTATTTTATAGTTACCCGGCCGGTTGAATTTTTTGAAGACCCGCTCAAGGCTTTATCTGTCAAACTCGGCCTGAGCGTAGAACAATCAGTAGAAAGCAACCTGGTGCCTCGCCGGATTGACGGTGTAATGGTAAAACCGGGAAAAGAAAATTTTTATCCCTTGGCTATAATGATAGATAATCATTTTGAGGCCAGGCCACAATCCGGCTTGTCTGGGGCCAATTTGGTGATTGAAGCGGCCGTGGAGGGCGGAATTAGCCGTTATTTGGCGTTTTACGCTTCCGCGGAGTTGCTTGGCAAGATCGGGCCAATCCGTTCCGCCCGGCCTTACTATGTTGATTGGGCAAGGGAATTTTCCGCCCTCTACGCCCATGTGGGCGGCAGTCCCGAGGCTTTGGTTAAAATGAAAAAGGAAAACGTTCTTCATATAAATGAATTCTATAATGGCAGCTATTTTTGGCGCGGCCAACAACAAGCGCCGCCGCATAACGTTTATACTTCAAGCGAGAAGCTTGATAAATATCTGGAAAACAAGGGATTAACAGAAGGTAAATATTTTAGCTGGCAGTTTAAAGACGATGAGAATATAAAATCCCGGCCTGCCACTTCAACTATTGCGATAAGCCATCCCTCGGCCTATTATCGCGTGCGTTGGCAGTATGATCAAAATAGTAATAATTACGAACGTTTTTTAGCAGGAGAGCCGCACCGGGATGTTGACAGCAAAACAATAAAAGCTAAAAACGTAATTATCCAGCGGATCGCCAGGCGTGAAATTGATGAGCTTTTGCGCATTGAACTGGACCATATCGGCACCGGCACGGCAATGGTCTGCATGGACGGCAAATGCGCGGACGGAATTTGGCAAAAAAAGAGCGCGACCGCGCGCACTAGATTTTTTGATATTGATAATAATGAGTTTCTTTATAATCGGGGGACTACTTGGATACAAGTTACAGACTAATTTACAATTTTCAATTTACAAACAATGAATAAATGTTTTAATTTCTCAATGTTTCAATGACGAAAAAATATTATTGTTTGAAAATTTTAAAATTAAATAATTGAAAATTGTTTAAAAATTGAAAATTATTCCTGTAAATTGAAAATTATTTTTTTAATATAACTAATCTCTCCAGACCACGTAGGTCTTTTTTTATTTCAAATTTACATTCAGGTAATTTTTCTTTTATGAGTTTAGAAATAGCTTTACTTTGGCTTGGATCTATTTCGCATAACACTGTTATGTTCTTATTGGGTAATAATTTCAGCTGCTTAAACAATTCTCTATAGTATTTAAGCCCATCAAAGCCGCCTACAAGGGCGTTTTTAGGCTCTGCTTGGATGCTAGGGGAGTTTTTTAGCTGTATAGGCGTTAGATACGGCAAATTAGCGCAAATAGTGATTGGTGATTGGTGATTGGTGATTGATTTATTATTAATTATTGGAGACAACAGATTACCATGAAGAAAAGATATTTTGTTTTCCAGGCTATGCAATCTTGCATTTTCCTTAGCAACTTTCAATGCTTTTTTAGAAATATCAACTGCAATAAATTTCCCGTATTTTAATTTTTTAGCCAGTGCAATAATTATACATCCACTTCCAGTCCCAACATCAACGAAGATTGTTTGTTCTTTGTTCTTTGTTCTTTGTTCTCTTGCAATATCCACCATCATCTCCGTTTCCGGCCGCGGCACCAGTACATGTTTATTTACAATGAATTTATATCCGTAAAAGTATTTGTGTCCTAAAATGTAAGCTAAAGATTCGCCCTTTAAACGGCGCCTAATTTTTAATTTATAATTTATAATTTGTAAACTGTTTACTTTAAACTCAGGATGAGCCAGTAGCCATTCTCTTGGTTTTTTTAAAATATAAGACAATAAAATATCCGCTTCAAGCTGCGGATTAGTTAAATCTAATTTATCTAATTTTAATATTATGTCTTGTTGTGCTTGACTGATAGTCATTTTTGTAACTCAACTATAATCTTATCTAAATCACCATTTAGAATAGAATTCATGTTACTCCAGCTCTTTTTAATTCTGTGATCGGTAATGCGGTCTTGGGGAAAATTATAAGTCCGTATCTTTTCTGAGCGATCGCCGGAACCGACCTGATCTTTGCGTGTCTTGGCTTCTTTGGCGGCTTTTTCTTCTTCTACCTTGGCCACAACCCTGGAGCGCAAAACCTGCATAGCTTTTTCTTTGTTTTGCTGTTGGGATTTCTGGTCCTGGCATTGGGCCATTGCCCCTGTTGGCAGATGAGTAATACGGATAGCTGAATTAGAGGTGTTTACGCTCTGCCCGCCCGGGCCAGAAGCTGAATAAACATCTATTCTAATATCCTCGTTTTTTATTTCCATATCTTGCTGCTGAGCTTCTGCCAGAACCGCGACAGTCGCGGCTGAGGTGTGTATACGGCCCTGTTTTTCGGTTTCCGGAACGCGCTGGACTCTATGAGTGCCAGCCTCATATTTAAGAGCGCCATAAACATCTTTGCCTTTTATCTCAAATATTATTTCTTTAAAACCGCCGATCCCGGTCTGGCTGGTATCAAGTATATTTACTTTCCATTTCTTGCTCTCAGCGTAATGTGAATACATTCGGAACAGATCAGCCGCAAACAAAGCTGATTCATCGCCGCCGGTTCCGGCTCTTATTTCCATGATTATATTTTTTTTGTCTTTAGGATCGCTTGGTTTAAGCTCCTCATCAATCAGTTTTTTTGTGTCAGCCAAGTTAGTCTCCAGCTCGCCTTGCTCAGCCTTGGCCATTTCCACCAGCTCACCATCTTTTTCATTATTAATAATATCAACATTACCTTTAATTTGTTTCTCAATATTTTCATAATCGTTTATTAAAGCAACTAAACCGCGCAGCTCAGCATGGCGTTTGGAAACTTCGGCAAATTTGTCAGGGTTGTTAATAATACCAAGCTCACCAAGCCGGCTCTCAACCTCAACAAATTCTTTTTTAATTTCTTTGTACATATTTTTAGAAAGCAGAAAATAGTAAACAGGCGATAGACTGAAATACTCTTATTCGCATTCTGTTTTCTGTTTTCTATAATAGGTTTAAAAAGAGAAGTACTTAATAAAAAACACATACCTTTAATTATACGGTATGTGCTCAATATTTTCAAAAGTTATTTTCCTTTTTTGGTCTTTGTTTCCAGATCTTTCATGCTGACTTTTACTGTTCGCTTGGCTCTGGTAGCGTCTTTAGCGGCGCGTTTTACGGTTTTGCCTTTTCTGGTTTTTGCAACCGCGTCTTTAACTTTAACTTTGGCTTCAAATTTTTCTACCCGACGGGCAGTATCAACCAGCTTTTGTTTGCCGGTATAGAAAGGGTGGCACATTGAACAAAGCTCAATTTTTAATTCAGCTTGGGTGGAACCGGTGGTAAAATTGTTTCCACAGGCACAAATCACCTTGGCCTTTTCGTAATATTTTGGTTGGATATCTTTTTTCATACCTCGCGAATTATAAACGAATAAAGCGAATTTAATTCTACTTTATTGCAAATATTCTATAATAATATTTATTAACACGCTTTTTATACTAACATAATACTATATTTATGGCAATGGTTTGGGTTATGGGTAAAAATATGGTATAATTGTTTTTAGAATAAGAATAAAATTCAAATGCAATTCCCATGCAAAAAAAATTTGAAACATTTTTAAAGGATTTATTTTGGCTTAAGTGGAAAAATATTAATTGGGTAAGAGAACAGCGAGAAGCTAATAATCAGAAAAAGCTTCCTGGTAGCGACGTGCTTAAAAAAATTATCCAAAACAATTTGCCCAATCACAATACCGCGGAGCATGATACCGACGATCTGGCAGTAAGCAAGTGGAACAAGGCGTTAAACAAGGCAAGAAAAGATTTAGAAGCCCACAAAACCGGGCCGGTGTTTAATTTTTTTAACAAGGAAGTAAATCCTTACGCCCATATTTCTAAATTTTTGGACGAAAGAAAGGAAGAGAGAATAGCTGTCCCATGGCCGGCCAAGCTAGCTAGCGTAAGCGCTATGGCTTTGGTCGTATCAATTATGATAGTGAATTTAGCACCAGTGCTGGCCAATAAAATTATTTCAGTAGGGGATAGTATTGTAGTGGAGCCGGTTATTAGTACTACCTATCTTTTTGGCGGAGAATCAGCTCTGGCAAGAATTAATGTAAGCGATATCCCTGAAGCATACAAAACGCCCAAGGCTGTGGAGCCGATAAATAAGAACGTTCTTGGATCGTATATTGTTAATAATCATGAGCAATACCCCCCTGATTCATCGGGTGAAGCAATGTATATAATTCCCAGAGAAGAACTGGATGGTCGCGTTGCCGGTGCCTGGACAACATATAACACTTTTGAAGTAAGCGATGAACTAACAAATATTTCTACAAATAAAAATTCCGGATTGGAGAATTTTAAGAAAACACTTAAAAATATTTTAAAGGCAACCCAAGAAGTACAAATTAGAATTTCAAAGAAACTGGAAGCTAAGTTATTTAATGATTGATTACAAACCAACAAATCAGCTACAAATATTACAAATATTAAATTACCCAATTGAGAGGGTTTTTTATTTGTTTTATTTGTGAATAGATTTGTTGGTTTGTAATCCCTTTACTTTTAGGCCTAAAAACGCTAAAATATTAAATGTACTAAGAATAATAAGGATGCTAACTTTGCATCTTTTTATATTTAAAATAATTTTCAATTTACGAATTATAGTTTAATTTACGAATTTTCAATTTTCAATTTACAAACAATGAATTAATTTTTTTAATGTTTTAATGTTTTAAAAATAAACAAATTTTTTCTTTAAAAATTTTTGAAATTAATACATTGAAAATTGTTTGAAAATTGTTTGTACTCGCTTGACGAGTGAAAATTCGTAAATTGAAAATTAAAATAATACAAATTATATTTATTTAATATTAGCATATTGGTTTTATTGTGGCAATTTTTTTCGCAACTCGCAACCCATAGCTTGAATATGATGTTAAAATGGGGCTGTCGCCAAAATAAAATACATCATAAAAATTACAAAACCCCTTAAAATAAAGGGGTTTTGTTTGATAGAAATATATTAATTGATA
>JAGLNE010000103.1 GCA_023139655.1 Candidatus Parcubacteria bacterium | reverse complement strand
CTTAAATCATTAAAGATAAAGTTCTTTTCAGTGGCTTTAGTCGCCAATCAAAAATAAATTGAGGAGGGAAAAATGGAAAAAATTTTAAATGAAGAGATTTCAGCGCTGCCGATTTTAATTGGCAGTCGATTACTTGACTGCAGAGACATTGAAGCGTTTTCTGATAGTTATCGGATAAGAGGATATCAGACTCATTATTGTGAATTTTGGGACAAGAAATATAATCATTTTAACAAAACGGTTGATGATGTCCAGGAACATGTTGAGATTATTGCCAAAAAAGACAATGACCCTTTGGCTGTTTTTTTGATTTTGACCTGGAATGCGTCAAAAGAGGCCAAAAGGTTGATTCAGTTTATTGACCAGGTTTCCCAAATGAGGAAAAATATTTTTGTATATCCGATTATTTGGGGTAGTGGCAGCTCAGAAATAATATTTCTCTATGGTTATAATAACCAGTATTTATACCAAACAAACCGGGCGGCATATTTGTATTTTAATTCCGATGCCCAGACTGCCGGAGCTGAAAGATTAAATAAATTTATTACCAGAGTGCTTGGTCATGACTTACCAGATAAATTTTTTCCTAACTATTCCATGGATATTATTCAAAGTATTGCCGCTCATATCAACCAAGAAAGTTTTAATGTATGGGGAATAAAGTCAGGAGCAATTCCCAAATATCCAATTCGTGAAGGAAAACCGTATTTTCCTGTGTTGCAAGTAAAAATAAAATGTCCCCATTGTGGTGAAGAAAAAACAATTAATCGAACAGATATTGATAAAAATAACGGAGCGGAAATAACATGTTATCATTTGGGGCAGGTAAAGAAAGTATATTTTGAGAAGATTGGTGAGCAATTTGATTCATGGCCTGAATTTGACGATTATATAAAAGAGGGCAAGATTTCTTGAACAATATTTATAAGAGGCTACTAAAGTATTAAATTTAGTAGCCTCGTTTTATTTTTGCGATATTTTTTTGTTTTTTAGTGGTTTTGTAGTATAATTATAGTAATGAACAAAATTAATAATGAACGTAGATATGAACGTAGATATCTACGTTCATAAAATATATGAAAGCTTATACTTATAAAAATATTCGTAAGCTCACTAAAACCGGCCGGGGGAGTTATTATGTGATTTTACCCAAAGACATGATACGGGATTTAAGCTGGAAAGAGCGGCAAAAATTACAAGTAAAAAGGAGTGGAAAGAGATTAATTATTGAAGATTGGCCATCCCCCGGAGCTAAGGGTGGTAAAACAAAATAATATGAAATTTGGTTTTGAAAAACCGGGCAATTCATTAGAGAGCAAAGATGAATCAGCTGAAGAGAAAAAATTAGGCATGAATCGGCGTGATTTTTTAAAAGGATTAGCAATTAGTACTGTGGCAATCACTACCGGTTGTGGAGTAGAAGAGTTGCTTGGCGAGAAAAAAGAAGCCGAGACAGAAATCAAAAAGTGGAAGCAAAAAGAAAGTATGAAAAAAAAGACTAGGAGAAAAGATGGAAAAAAAGAAAGTAAAGACTTAAAAGAGACTACTCCGGTTGAGAGAAGGGTTGAGGCAAAAAACATTGCTGATATTTTTCTTAAAGCTTATTATGAGTTATCATGCTCAAAACGATGGCCGCCTAATGATATTTTAAATAGTAATTTTTATATTGCCCAAACATTAACTGAATCGAATATGAAACCAAAGGCACAATCCGGGGCCGGGGCAAAAGGGATTATGCAAAACATGCCAATTTCAGTTGTAGATGTAGTAGCTTATTTGAATAAACTAAAAAGAAATAATGAGTTTAATTATCAAGGGCCTGAACATCTCAAAAAGGAAGAAATAGAGGAAGTAATGGATTTAATTCTCGAAAAAGCGGACTATAGCCGGGCTTTTGGAAAATTATATTTATGTGCTCTGTGGGACCAAGGGTATGGATACAGTGTTGGTAAAAAACATTATGAGAGAGGTGATATTAAAACGGCGCAAATGGAATTGCTAGGCTCTTATAATGGTGGCTATAGACGAGTGCGAAATGAGCCGAAAAGAACCTGGCCAAAAGAGTCACGAGACTATGCTGATGAGGCTATGAATTATATTGAACGCTTAAAACGAATTAGAAATCGTTTTAATGATTTTGGAATAAATTTAGAAGTTAAGTACGAGGATTATGCCGCTGCTCTAATGGCAAGGGAGATGGATAAACCCAAGAAGCTGGAAGATAAATATAAATTATTGGATAAGTATGCGAGAATTATTAAATCCACAGCCGATGAAAGAGGAGATAAAATAATTCACGAAGATTTACGATTAATTTTTGAAAAATAAAATGTACCAAGAAGCAGAGTTGGAAAAAGTAAATAGTAGAAAGGATATTATTAAGCGCGTTAGTAAAGGGTTGTTGCGTTTGGGCGGTTTTCTTGAGCTGGTGGTTGTTTTAGCGGTTTGGATCTATTTATTCCAGAGCCAGAAGATGCTTGGCGGCTTTACCCAGAATGAAATTATTACCTACATTATTGGTGGTAGTATTATTGGTATTTTTACTTCCTGGCTACTGCAGAAATTGATCGCTGAGGACCTCCGAAGCGAGAAATCGTACCTGCTTATTTATAAACCCATAAAATATTTATTCCATGTCCTGACCCATGGCTGGGCCAAAGTGCTTTTACCTTTCTTAATTGCGGTAAGCCTGTACGCGGTGGTGGTGCTGATATTTTCCAAGAGTTTCATCATCAATGTCAATCCAATAACAATTTCAATCATTGGCGTAATGATTATATTGTCATTTATTGTAGAGTTTCTTTTGGCATATTTAATTAGGCTGAATATTTTTTGGACCATAGAATCAGATGGGCTTTATCGTTTACTGATGCGCTTGAAAAAGTTATTGTCCGGGAATTATTTTCCTTTGAGTTTTTTGCCGGTTTTATTTGTAAATATTAGTTTATTTTTGCCTTTTGCCTATACTTTTTTTGTTCCGGCTCAACTTTATTTGGGAAAAATTAGTCAAGCTGAAGCGATTAGGGGATTGGGGGTTCAGGTAATTTGGATAATAATTCTTTTTGTGGCAATACAGACCGTTTGGATACGGATGGCGAATAAGAAATAACCACCTAAAAAGAAAATAAATAGTTTAAAATACAGCTAAATAGCTGTTTTTTTATCCACAAATAATTAATTAAAAATTAAGAATTAAAAATTAATCCTTCGGCAAGTTCAGGGCAGGAAATTAAAAAAATATAGGTAAAAAGTATAAATATTAAGTTAAAGGCTAATATTAGTATTTAAAATTATTTTTTAATAATCTAATGATTATTGTGGTTTTAATTGAATAGTATGCTTGAAATATAATAGTAAAACGTGATATAATATATATAGTTTTTAGATTTTGAAAAATCAAAAAATCAAAATCTCGACCCCCGAGATTTGCTAAAATTAAAGAAACCGAAAAAACTCATTTGATGACCCATGCGGATGAGAAAAATTTAATTTCTTTAAAAGATGCTGCCCAAATAACCGGCTACTCAGCTGACTATATTGGCCAGCTGATTCGCAGTGGCAAACTCCCGGGCAAACAGGTGTTTACCGGTTTGCAATGGATGACCAGCGCTAAAGCAATTAAAGATTATCGCAAGATAAGCAAAACCAAAAAACCTGAAACCCTTGGAGACAAATTTAAGCTAAAAAGACGCAAGCTATTTATGGAATTAGATATCTTGCGTCTTTTTTTTGCGACATTTAAATCAGCCATCCCTTTGCTTATAATTGTTATAATTTCCTTTGTTGCATTATTTACCTTTATTGTGTTTTCTATATTTAATCCCCAAACAGAAATAAAAAACGCTCCTTCTTTGCCACAAAAGGTAGAATCGTTGACCTTTTAGTTGTTTTATAGATTACAAACCAACAAATCAGCTACAAATAAAACAAATGTTAAAATTTTCATTTGTAGTATTTGTGAAAAAATTTGTTGGTTTGTAATCTCGTTGGTTTGTAATCAATTATTTTCCCCATGCTAATAAAATCTAACATTTTAATCAAATTGTTACAGCGTATTTTTGGTATTACGCCAGCTACTTCGAGCTCTAAAAAAGTATTGGCTCTGAGCTGGCGTTTTATTATTGTTTTTTATTTGTTTATTCATATAATTCTTGGTCAATCGCCAATCAAAGCAATAACTAAATATCTGGGGGCAGAAGATAATGAGATCGTAGTGATAAGGCTATATGCTGGAGCAAGCCGAATTTCCTATGATGACGAAACTAATTTGGGCTGGAAAAATAACGAAGCCGTAATCGGGTCGCCTGATCTGCCGGGCAGTGCGGATATCAGTGATTTTAGTGATTCAAATTCAAGCTTATATATTGGCGGCAGTGAAAAATTGGTTTTGGGTGATTTTTGGTTTCTGGAAGATCCGGAGATATATATTCCAGAGGAAGAATATACAGAAATAGAAATTATTGAAAATGGGGAAGATTATCAAGAAGAGTCGGGTAAATCAGAGGATTTAGTAGTTGAGAGTATAGTTGAAGTGGAAGCTAGCACTACCGTGGAAGATGTCGTAGCTAGCAGTACAGAAACTATTACTACTTCAACAAATCTATTACACCTCACCCCCAGCCCCTCTCCTTCCGAAGGAGAGGATGGCAGAGAGGAAGAAATAGAAAATGTAGAAATAATTGTTGAAGAAGATAGTCAGCAAGTGGAGATATTTGAGCCTGATTGGGGCAGCGAATCAGATATTGAGATTGAAATTAGCACTAGTAGTGAAGAAGAATTATATGATGATGAAATATTAAGTTTATTTAGGAATTTAACAATTACGCGTGAAGCTAAGGCTCAGGAATTTATTATTGATGAGATTACTGGTTTAAGTGAGTTGGGCGAATTAAAAGAGGTTAAGTTAGGCATGTCTTTTGCCCTGGACCAAGTATATCAGCGTGGTGAATTTGTGCCGTTTGATAACCTCACCCCTAGCCCCTCTCCTTCTGAAGGAGAGGGGAATAGTAATGTTTCAAGTTTAGAGGAAATAATTGAAATTGAGGAGGAGGCGAGTACCAGTGAAGCAGCCAGCAGCACAGTTGAGGTTTTTGAAATAGAGAGTGTTAGTAGTAGCAGTGGGGAGTTTATTGATGAGCCAGAAATTTCATCAAGTACTGATAGCGTCGGCACAAGTACGGCGAGAAATTTATTTGAAAAAATATTCAAAGCGCAAACCGCGCAGGCGCAGAATCAGCTTTTGGAGGATGCGAAGATCGCGATTTGGTATTCGTTAGGCGAAAAGAGAGAAGCGAGTACGAGTGAAGAATTTATAGACGAGCAAATTTGGCAGCTCTTGGATGTACTGACACAGGAGGAGTTATCCAATCATTTAAACGGCGGTTACTTTGAATTTGAGGCTGACTTTATTTCTTACTGGGAGCAAATTGAAAGTCTGGAAATAAAATTTGAAGGTTTACGGGAATTTGATCAGGGCATAGTTGCTTATGTTGACAGCTTTTGGGTAGAGGCTATGTATGATCCGGAAACCGAGCTGGAAAAAATCAAGAAGCGTGAGCGCTGGGAGAACGCGTTGGAACTGCTGTCAAGTAAATTAGCTTTCCAAATTGATGAGGGGGGAGAATTAAGCTTTAAATATAATAAAAGCGAGGAGCGAATTTGGGATACCTTATTTGAAATGGTGGGTTTGTCAAATTTTTGGCAGGATGTGA
>JAGLNE010000102.1 GCA_023139655.1 Candidatus Parcubacteria bacterium | reverse complement strand
TCCGCCTTAATTTCATTTTGAATACTTGGATATTCTTTTAACAAATTATCTCTCATTTCAACTCTTTTTTCTGCATTTGCGCCAACAAAATCGGATTCAAATTTTTTATTATCTAATATATCTTGAAATTCATCTTTCTTTTTGGCCATTCTTTTCCCGCCCGTAAATCTCTGCCTAAGGCCTTTTTTACTGGTAATCTGCTCCCAAGCAGTAGCCGGGGTACCGGTCATAGCTAAGGCGCCCCAGGCCCTCCCCCTAGTTGCCATAACTTCGGCGGCTTTTTGCTGACCTGAGCTATAGCGTTCGCTTTGTTTTTCAGCTCTCTTCGTTTGAATTCCTTTCCATACCCGGCCTACATTCAAATCAATACCAGATTTTTCATGTGTCTTATCAATCCCGTAATTACCCAAGGCTTTAAGGCCAGTGCGATGTAAATTAGCTATACTATCTTTAGCTTTTAATTTTTGCACTGTACTGCCTACAACTCCACCCATTGACGAAGCAACAGACATGCCGGCAATCAGAGTACCAATCGCAACAACAAAATTAATAAAATTTGCCGGACAAACTATGTCCTGCGGGCCAAAACAGCTAGTATTGGCAATATCGCCCAAATTACCGACTTGATTTGCCGATACCAAAGAAAGCCAGATAAAAAAAGCGAGTAAAGGGCCAATCACAACTTGCTTGGCAAAATCCCCCCACCATTGCCGGGCGTATTTCTGGCCGCCAGGAAAAGCCGAAAGAAGGAACGCAATCGGTGAAAGCACTATATATATCCATAGCATCACCACCCTCATGGCCAGCATAGCTAGTAGAATTATAAAAACCGTAATCGCTATAACTAAAAACACTGCCCCTAACACCATTCCGCCAGCTACCGAGAAAAAATCAATATCTCTGCTCCAGTCGTTTGTGAATGTTTGATTTAAATAGTTCTGTACACCCAAGTGTTCAATATAATTACCTCCACTATTACCAATAGCACTGATGAAGGTAAGCATTACGATCTGTCCGGCATCAATAATGATACCGCATATCATCCTGGAGAAATTGATCAAAACCGCCATCATAACAAGTTTTGGCAATAATTTTTTTATACTATACCCCTCAAATCTTAAAATTGTTGAAAAAGCGATCAAGAGTAAAATTAAAATAAAAAACATGTTGCACAAATCACGGACAATTATCCAGGCGCCTATTATCGGGGGTTCATTAATAAAATTATTATATTCAGCAATATGAGTAATTGCCCAGATAACAATCATAATTATTATTCCCGCTATAAAAGTAAACAAAGAAGCACCTACAGCGATTACTGTAAGAACTGCGTTTTTACCAATGTTAATAATATCAATAGCTGAAACATAATCAAAAATACAAAAAACTCCAAATAATATTATGGTAATAATTAATATATTGTTTTCTGATATTTTCTTCGTCATTATATTTTTTTCAGGTTTTTTTGAACTTTTCTCAGCTCAGCGCTTAGCTCTTTTACTTTATAATCAGCCATTAATTTCAAAATTAAGGTAGTAAGGGTGTACCACGGAATTATATTCCACCCAATAATAGTTTCAAAAACCATTGGTATAATAAATCTTTTTATCAACTTACTTTTAATTCGAGTACCACGCAGCAAGGAAATAATAAATAATAAAGGAACTATAAAAAAATTAGCAATGGTACCAGCAATACCTAGAGTAAGGACATCAATTAAATCCTTAGCTACTGATAATAACAAAATGGCATAAAAAACTCCACCATCAAACCTAGCATCCCTAATTTTATTTTTCAATTCGTCAACCTTTAATAACTCCATCTCTATTGCTTCTTCTTTCTGTCTTCTCTTTGCTAATCCTGAATATACTCTAGAATTTTCCTCTTCCATAAATACGACCTGTTTTATCTGATTAAAATGCCGTGCCTTAGTCTGCTCTTTTTTGTTTTGATAATCAGCCAATTGAATTAAATTATCCACCCGAAGCATCGTATCATTTTTTACCTCTTGGTTTGCCATTTATTTTTGTTTACATTTAAACCCAATCTCTTTTTTATCTTTACCTTTTTTATCATCAATCAAATAATCCAATACTTCAAATATTCTAATTATTTTTTTATTGTATTTTTTCTCTATTTCCGCGATCTTCCTGGCTAAATCTTTATATGATTGCGACATTCTTCTGATTTTAACAAATGTCCGCATTATTGTAATGTTAACTTCTATGGCTTTTTTACTATTTAACACACTGGATAACATGGCCACTCCTTGCTCTGTAAAAACCCATGGTAATTGATATGAATACTTTAAATTTTTTAGGTGGTCGCAATTTGCGACCACATATTCAGTTTCATATTTTGTTAAACGAAACATAAAATCCTCAGGAAAACGCTTAATGTTTCTCTTTACCTGTTCATTCAACCTTTTAGTAGATACACCGTAAAGTTTTGCTAAATCATAATCTAACATAACTTTTTGCTCACTTATCAACAAAATTTTGCTTTCAATTTTCTCTAAAGGAATAATATTCGCCATGTTAATATTCCAATTTTTTAAACCGGTCACAAATTGTGACCGCTTGCTATCACATTTTGTGATACCATTTGTAATTACCTATCTTAAGGTCGCAAATTGCGACCTTAAAGGATTAAATATCACATTTTTCTTAACTGGTCGCAAATTGCGACCACTACAGTAACTTAAAAATCACTTTGCCTAAAATATGATCCTTTGTTGGTGAAAATAGATCAACTTGATCGTTATTGTCGCCTTTTGTAATGATCCTGCCTTTGTCTATATCAATAACGCGGTGAATAATAATTTTACCTTTTGTCGGGTCATAAAACGCGATAATTTCACTTTTTAGATCTTCCGCGCTATTATAATGCCCGCTGATAATAACTATATTTCTTTCCTTAAGCACCGGAACCATAGAATCTGATTTAATAAGCGCGAATACTACCGGAGTGCGCAAAACTAAAGGGGCAGCAAAAAATAAAATTACTAAACATTCAAAAAATATTATAAAAATAAACAAAGCAATCTTAATTTTTTTTGCTTTTTGTTTTATTGCTTTAAGCAAACTCATATTTTATACTCCTTTGTTTTAATAATTTGTATAATACCCCGAAGCTTAATCTTGAAACATAATTTAACCTTAGTAAATTAAATCAAAATTATGATAAAAGGAAAACGGAGTTATTAAGAGCAAAGGGGTATAACATCTTTGCTTTGAACAAACTCGTAATCAATGCTATTTTCTTCTAAATAAATAGTGAAATTTTCAACAAACTCTTTGTAGCTTTCGGTATCATAAACAATATAAACCTTTTTTACAGCAAAACTTTTTAGTAAAAAATTCAGATCATTAGTTTCAGCCTCACTGCCGCAAAACGGCCCCGGGCTAAGGGCGCTTATTTCATAGATCTCCTTTTCCTTTAGCTTTTCCCATTCATTAGTACAAAAATTATCCACCAGCACTATTCCCTGCTCGTTCGCTACCTGATAGAAAAAATCCTCTTCCTGCAATTGGTCAGGCAGCTTTTCCAAATTTTTTGGCAAAATTGATGGAATTAATAAGTACGCAGGCGCTTTGGAATGTTTTTTATCTATTAAGGCAAGCAGTTCCTGGCTGGCCATAGGATTTAGCCCGTTTAAATCGCCAAGCAGCAGGGTATAGCTGTCTTTCCCGGGTTTAAAATAATACGAAAAAGACAATTCCTGCTCACTGAACTTAGTCTGCCAGGTGTTTTGCCACTTATACGAATAAGCATAATACGCCAAAGCGGTTATTATTGTTAGCCCCAGAAAAACAATAATAATAAATCGCAATTTTTTTTGCATTCTTTTTATTTGATTAAGCTTGTTAAGCTGAGTTTTAAAATCCAGCTTAACTTAATTTTATTATTCCTGTTCATTAAAATACTTATTCAGCTCATCAATATACTGCCTGATAAAACCGTTGCCGCTGGTATTAACTGTTGGTCTGTCAATATATTCCATTGCATTATCATCTCCAGTAAAATCATTATATTCTTTTATATATTCATTAATCTCGTCAATATACGAGTCTGTGGTATCAACTTCAGGATAAAGATAAGCGCGCAAACCGTGATAAAAGCCTTCTGACACAAAGAAATAATCAACTTTTTCATTTTCTTTTGGCCAAAGTTTGCCCGCGTCAAACACAAGATCAATTGAATCTCCACGTACTGTATGGCCATACACATAATCTTTTTCAAGTAAGTTTTCCGTAATGTCGCCGCCTTGCGAATGTTCAGCACTTAAGAGTTCTAAATTTTCAGCGCTAAAAGGTTTTTCGTCGCCGCTTACAATGCTTACTTTGTCAACCACGTGTATGCCAGTCCAATTAATTTTTAATTTAATCAAACTTTCTTTTCCACTTTGTTCTATCCCAGCTAACGGCCAATACACGCCGCTACTAATTGTCCTTGTGTTTCTAATTGCTCTTGGGTGAAATCTCCGACTTACTTGCTCCCAATTTCCATTTTTGTAAATTTCAATATTCAAACACCCTTTTTCTCCCGTGGCTTCGCCCTCCAGCGCGGGAAAATTAATTATCTTAGGCACAAATTCATTCCTCCATGAATTAATATAAACGTAAGAATCCTTTTTAATATCCTTTGATTCAAATACTAATTCAATAAAATCACCAGCGCCCTTTCTTATATTTTTATTATCCCCTTGTTTAATTGTGTCAAGACAATTAAAGCCGGACTCATCAATACAGCTTATTGGGCTTGTTTCAATTAAAACAATGTTATGCATTTGACTAAATGTTTCCGCAAAAACAGTGCTTTCTTTGTCATGAATAACTTTTATTAACTGTATTTTATCTATATTGCTTTCCTCCGGTTCAATCTCTTTAATTCTCAGTTTAATTTCATTATTGATAATTTCTGGTTTAATTGTTAGCTGATAATAATCTTTCTCAGAAAATTTTGTTCCCAAGTCGTTATTCTTATAAGCATTTTCCGTGTCAACTATGCTCATATCCCCTGCTTGATAAAAAGTATTCATAACATCATTTTCAATTAAATACTGATTTTTAACATAAGTAAAAAGATAAGGAGTAGTCTCTATTGTAAATACACAACAACCACCATAATCATTACTACACGCCATACCAGAACCAGGGCAAACAGGGCCGCCATCAAGGTCACAATTGCCCCCACAGCCATCACCACCGCATGGATCGCCCTCCCCAAAGAGGTCACAATCTGAACAAGTCGGTATACAAGTGCAAGTCCCGGCAACACACTGCAAAGTTGTTGTAGCAGTTGACAAACTAGCGCAAAGGCCGCAATCACCAGTAGTGCCGCCACAGCCATTGTCCCAAGTGTCGCAATTATAACCAAGAGTAGAACACGTATCAGCCGTGCAACCGCACGACATGCCATCAGAGCTGCAGTAACTATTAGCATACGCGTCGCAAGTGCCGCAGTTTTCGGCGCAACCGCAAATTGTTTGAGTACCGCATACATATCCAAAAGTAGCGCAAGTTTCAGCACAAACAGCGCCAGTACCGTTGCAAGTTCCGCCGCAGCCGTCATCACAAGTATCGCCGGAATAGATCGCGGACGCGCAGTCGCAGTTTGGCAAGCAGGCCGGTGCCGCGGCTGAACCGGCTTTAGTTTCCGTGATTATGACCCAGCCGTTAAACTCTTCCCATTGATCGCAGTCACCAGCTGCTGCCGGGCTGGCATAATTACCAACACTGTCATAGCCCCGGCTGCACCAGCCCCAATTATCCTGAATCCTTACCCGCGGCTTAATCGCGCAACAAGCGTCACTGCCGCAGACCACTCCGGTAGCAAAATTACCGTCAAAGTTTTGTGGCACTTGAGTTGCCTGAGCGCAATAAACATTATTAGCGCCAACGCCCTGGTTAACACTACGCTTAGCTAATAAGTCCCAATAATTATATAAATGGAAAAGCGAATGCGGGTTGTCCTCGCTGGGCCGGCCGCGCATTTCCACCCCGGACACAGTAGTAAACTCATTATCTCTCCAGTCCACCCCATACATTATTAACGGCAGCTGCTGGCTGTCTATAATACTGTTAAATTTAAGATTAACAAAACCGTTTACGCTTAAAACTATTCCGCCGCCTGCTTGATTGTTCGCTTTAATGCTATTACGCGGTATTATTGGCGGTATGGCGCAATAATCACAGCCGGGAATAGCAGTAGTGCCGGGACTAACTGGATCAAAGCCCGGCCTTGACAAACCATTGCAAATCATGTCCGGTGGATTCCAAGCATAGAGGTTATTCATCGATATATAGGTAGTATCAGTAGTACTCCAATCCCAGACGCCATAGCTCTTGGCAAAAAGACGTTTAACGTCATTGTCAGTATGTGGCTGGCCCATGCGCGTGCCAGACGACCCCCAGAATATGGCACTACCCCATTCATACGGATTGACTAGCTTGCTCCAGGAAGTCTCCGGCGGAACCGCGGCCCCAAAAGGATTCCTGTCAGACAAAAAATCATATCCATCCGGACTAATATAATCACTGCCCTCATAAACCCGGCCTGACCAATATTTATTTTCACCGGTTGAATTTACCGTACGCGCAATTCTGGTACAATAGCAGTCAGTGCTAGCACAAATTGAAGAAGGAGTATTCCATCGCACGCAATAATACAATGGGGAGCGGTAAATGTAGCCGCCGCCCTCCTCAATCCCGCTGCCAATTACCTTATCTACCGGATACCACATTAAGCACGTATTTTCATCTCCGGGATATTGATCATACTCCAAACAATAGCCTTGCCAGCCTTTTTGTCTTTTTCCGGAATCTTCTATGTAATCGCAAGACAAGGCATCGCTTTGCGGATACAAGCGGCATGTCTGCGGAGTATGCAAAAACACATCATTAGCCGGGTCGCATGGAATAAGATTATTAGTGCTGCAACGGTTATCACTTTGGCAATAACCAAAATCAGGCAAGCAGTCCCCATCTGTAATTTGACTTTTTAGCACCGGCCCAATATTAATATCATCAAAATAATATCTTCCTAAAGCGCTATTTTGAGCAGACAAAATAATCCTTATCTGGACAGTCTCGTCAGGCACGGTAAAACTGCCTTTTTTAAAACTCCAGTCTTCCCCGCCCGGCTGGGAAAGTATTGAGCCGGAAATAGAGATTAGATCATCTTCACTATCATAATATTCTAATCTAATTATAGCCGTTCCTTCTGATAAATTAACAGTATTAATATTGGCCGTTAAAGAATATTCAATGCCACTGGCTAAATCAAATTTTTCGCTTATAGCCGAATGTGAAGAGCCTATCTTTAAAAAATTACTGCCCACCATCGGATAATCAATCCCCTCTTTTTCAGCGCTAACCGGATTATTAATTACAACAAATTCATTCCGGTTCCAAGAGGAAGCGGCGCCGCTGGACCAGCCCAGGGGGTAGCGATTATCGCCAATAATTTCAAAACTGCCGTTTGGCACTCTGGCCACTACTCCTTCCTGCTTCATTGCTCCCAATGGATAAAAATCGCCTTTAAACGAGCTTTGGCTATGCCCGACCTTAGCGTAGCCTGTTAAATTATTAAAGGCTTCAGCGTCAGCCGAGCCGGTATAGGTCTGGTTCTCCTTATCAGCTAATAATAAATTATTACAATTGCCATTTTCATCCACGCTATCGCATAGCCCGATGTCAAAACAAACATTATTGCCATTTTCATCTTTGATATAGCTGCGGCAGGTCAGCCACTTATCGCAAACGCGGTTCGGGCTAACCTTGAGAATAATATTGGCGTCATTTTCCCCTGTTCCGCCTACTCTCGGTGAAACCCCGTCCGCGTCATCAATGGTCAGATCCGCGTCCCAGACAAAGCCGGATAATAACGCGCCATTATGCGCCCGTTCATTAAACAAAACACAGCCGGTTTCAAAATCAACCAAGCCATTACAGCCCTCTTTGTCCACTTTCTGCCTAATCTGATAATCAATAACCGCTTCTTTAAGGTCTACCTCTCCAACCAGGCTGGATAATTCAATCGTACAAGTCATATTATCGCCAACATAAATAAGGCGGCTAACAGTGTCAGTGTTTGACAAATTAAGCGATAAGTTATTGCCAACAGCGGCTAATACGTTCATATCGTTTAGGACAAAAATAGGGTTAGCGCATGAAAGGGTAAGCGTGCCGCTATTATTTTGCCCGGATAAGCGATACAGTGTAAATGACTCTGTGTTCACAACCTGTTCGCCGGCAGAACTCCAGCCATCCGGACCGTTATTATCAACATCTTGCGTGAAATCGGCGTTAAAAATCACATTAGTTCCAAAACTGGAAACCGGGTCAATATATTCGCTGCAACCCGAGTCGCTTGCCGGACAAAAACCGGCCCAATTGTACGCGTCCGCGTCCATAGTCGGCTGGCTTACGCGGTTGCCTTGCCCGCCATAGCCAATAGTTTTGATAGTGTCCATTGGGCAAAGATAATCATTATTATCATTAATACAGCTTATGCCCGCGTTGCAGTCATTATCAGTCTGGCAAACCGTCGGCTCTAAAGGAACCCGCGTAGCTAAAGGGCCGGGACTTACGCCTATTTCACCGTTGTCATCGTCGTCGCAGCGCTTGACCGGTAGCTTAAACCATGATGAACCAACAGAAGTAGTGGCCTGGGGCTCTCTCCATTCACAGCTCATACCAAGGGGATCCTTAAAATAGGCGGTATAGTCCGGCGCGGTCCAAGACTCACAGCCCTTAGCCGCTTCCTCACAAAGGATAGTATCATAGTCATTTGGATCATTTTTTAAATAAACCGGGCTGTAGGTTATATAATCGCCGTATTGTTTCCCGCTGCCTAAAAGCTGGCAGCCCTGATCAGCGGAATTACATAGCTTATCCGGATCATAAACCACGAATTTATATTCATCAGCCGGCACAACAATACAATCTCGCCCATCACCCGCGCAACTGCCGTCACCGCCATCATTCCAAGCCGCGGCAATATAATCAGTGTAATTATACGTATCTATCATCAGCTCACAGCCAACCGCGGATTCGTCACAAAGACGGGTAAAGCCGTGCAAATAATGAATATTACTATCCCGGTCACTGTAAATATCACAGCCCAAATTAAAAGTCGTACCGCGATAGTTGCCCACAATATCTTCGTAGCAGACATCCGGAGTATGCCAGGAATCTTTAATAACAAAATAGCGGTCAATTATCTCAACTAACCTGATATCATCAATAAAAAAGTCGCCATTACCGCTTATTTGCAAAACAGTGGCATCATCAATAACAGTATCAAGGTCAGGCAAATTAAGCTCATAAATATCCCATAGGCCTACATCTAGATCAGCCGAACCAACAAAGCTAATGCCGCCCAAATCAGCCGTGAGACTAACAGGATTACTGGCGGCCTGAGCTAAAAACTGAAGGACATAAGTCTTGTTTTGCCGTACGGTGGTACCGACTATTTTGCTTATTTGACTGCTGCCGCCGTTAATTGCGAGCGATTCGCCGCCCACCATTAAAGCATTACTGCTAAGGCTGACAGCAGTGGCGCCAACCCCGGCCCAGCTTTGAGTGGAACCTTCAAAATTATCACGCAGAATCACGCGCATATTATTCCCCATGTTCCCTGAGTACTCGCGGCAACCGACCTCACCGGCGCCGCACCTGGTTCCCTCATCCGAAACCGCCATATAAAGGCAGGCTTGATGATCTGAACGCCAAAAACCGCCATTTTTACAAAACATTGCTTCCCCGCTCGCGAGCACGCAGGTCCGATCGTTGTCTGAAGCGCCAGCCGCGCAAGAGCTGTTATTGCAAAGGCTAAGGCAGTTGGCGTTAGCGCCGCATTCAATTTGGCAAGCATTAATCGCCGTGCCTATATCAGCCATTGTATTTTGCTCGCTGCGCCGATACGGATGACAGTCACTAGAGCAAGTAATAGTATAAGGATAAAAATGGTAATAGCGGGCGCCGGTATTGGTAAAAAATTCCCTACACATCGGATTGGTTTCCAAATCATAAGTAGTTTCATCGCAAGTTAATCCGTCATACACGCCGGAGTTATTAGTAAGATAAGGGGCCCCGCCACCATCGGTGGCCAGCATAAAGACGCGAAGCTGATAGCCGGTATCCGCGCTTCCTTCCCAGGTATAGTAACCCTGGCAAGAAGATGCCGGCCAAGTGTCGCCCGGATCCACGCATTGTTTAAGATATGAATAGTATTCCCGCGCTTCCGCGCCTTCGCCAATCCGGTCAAGGTTGGTAAACTCATCACAACCCGCGGCTTGAGCCGAGCAATCCCGGGCGTTATCCGGGATGAACTCCGCTGTAGCCACAGAGTCAAAGTAAGTACTGGTCTGCAAATACTCGTCATAGCCGACACAGGCGGCCGGGCAATAGTCTTCCGTAGTTACTTGCGCCGGCACTGTCAAGCCGTCCGAGGCAGAAGCATATAGCTCGCAGCCCACTTCACTGGGACCGCACTCCCGTACAAATTGGCTGCACTCCGCACCAGGGTTAGCGCCGGAACAACCCAAATAATCCGGAGCCAGCTTTTGATTAATCAAACCGGCCTGGCGATAATCACCGTAAGACGAACCCGTACTGCCAAATTCCAATTTAATCGCGTCTATGACGCAGGAATTAGTAATAATATTTATATCAACATCAAGACCAGTGGTAGTTGGCGGGTAAATATGGGTAACGCTGTAATACTGCCAATCGTTGGTGGCTGACAAAGTAGTAGAGGATGTATCCAGCTCCAATCTGTCACCAGCCTGGCAATCCTTAGCGTAGAATGACAAAGTCATGATCTGGCCGGCCAAAGAAAAACCGCTTGCCCCAACCGGGACAGTGGTGCTAAAACCGCCAGCTTGGAGCTCAAGACCGATCGTACCATGATAACTCTCAGAAACAGCCAAGCCAACCATGCCCCAGGAATCAAATGTATCTGGAAGCGCGTCGTCTACAATGTCGGTAAACGCGATATCCTCAAAGCTGGAATTTATCAATAAATTGGCGCCAACGCCGGATTTAGTACGGATAAACTCATGGCAGCCCTCGGCCTCGCTATCACATTCCTCAATATCACTGTCAGCAAACAGCGCGTTGCCAGTGCCAACAGCACAAGTAAAAGTATTATTAATATTGTCATAATCCTGGCAATAGGCCTCACAGCCGACATTATCAAGTGAACAAATAGAGTAGTCAAGCGTATTTTCCAAATAAGAAGCAGTTTGGCCTTCACGCGAACGGAATGTCTGGCAGGTATTATAACGCGGTTCGCATCTGCCGTCGCCAAAATCCCAGGTTCGCCGCTCCTCGGTGCAGTAGCCGAATAACTCGCAAGCTCCATCCCGATCCTCCTTAATGCAAGCTTGTTCGTCAGCGCAATAAGTGTCATTCCTGCCAAGCGCCAAGCGGGAATCAACTCCGCTGCCAGTTACTGCTTCACTTATTATTTCCGGGCCAGGTCCCTCGCGCTTGCAATAATTCTGCGGCGCTTTAAGGACCCAGCTGGGATCAACCAAGCCCTCGCACCAGCCGGCGTAATAACCTTCATAATCATCATCAGCAGCAAAACAGGCAACCATATCGCCCAAATTTTTAGTGCCATTTGCTTGATTTGAATTATCTCTGATAAACTGAGCCGCTATTTCCCAGCCAACCGGCAAAATACGAAATTTGCGCAAGATAATCATGGAGCGGTAAGGATAACCCTCGTTATATGGCGGCTCCATCCCGCCGGCAGTAAAGCCGAATATGCCGTTTACATTCAAATAATCATCATCTATAGCCTGCCCCAAAGTGATTCTGGCTTCAATCGCCTGCCTAAACCGATCGCTTAAAACGCAATTGGTTGGCCCGGCCTTGGTCGGATTTGGGCATATTGACAACTCGGTTAAAATATTATAATCCCCGCGGGTATTAAAGCGCGGCTTAACAAGCTCACGAAAACGATCCTTAGCGCCGGCTATTCCGCCTTGGCTGGGTCCGGCCTCGTAGTCAAGAAGTCCGCCCCAGTCACCGGGATAAGGTTCAGAGGTTGCCTGATCTCCGGCTAATTTTTTCATTAAAGTATCAATTGCGGTAACTGCCAACTGATTTAAAAATATATTAGCCGCGTCCACTAGGATTGCCCCGGTCCATTTGCCAATATTTGACACCGGGCCGTCTAAAACATCTTCAGATTTTTTCTTAGCCCAGCCTGGCGCCCCTTCAAGCTTGCCAGCCACATTCCGAATATCCAGCCAGCCTTCATTAGATTCTATTTCTGATTTTTTTTCTTCAGATTTTAAAGACATATCCTGCATTACGCCGGTGTGAAGCGTTAAGGCTATCCCCAGGTCATTGGACGTGGGGTCAAAAATATCCTGAAAATCATTTAAAAAAGTATCCTTGTCTAGCGCTTTTTCCCAATTCTCTTTCATTTTGCTAAAACTACAGGTCGGCGCTGTTGGGCGCTGCTGCCTCACCAGCCCCAGGCCGATTTTCAATTTGATTGAAAAATCCGGTTTACAAAGATTTAATTTTAAAAAGCCGTTTTCCTGGCCCAAAGTTTCAATAAAACTACCGGCCGCGTTATCAGCCATATTTTTAAAATATTCTCCCCGCTCTTCAGTTAAAAATTGAGGCTTCTGACCCTCACCGCCCGACCCGACCCAGGTGGCTGTTTCATAAGCAATCAAATTAAGCGCCTGGCCTAAAGTTGCTTGGAATAATTTAGAGCCAAGGCTCTGCTTCTTATCCTTAGCCGCTTCCGCTTCTTTTTTGGCTTTATCTATTTGCTCTACGGCTTGTTTTACTACTGAATCTTTAACTTCAGTAAAAATATTACCGGCTAAAACCATGCTAGCTACAGAAAAAGAAAAAACAAAAACAAGCAAGGCAATGCCAATATATTTATTAAAAACGATTTTATTAAAAAAATTAAAAATTCGTACGACCTTTTTTTTGAATTTAAATGGGGATGGAAGTTTCATATGATTATTTTAGATATTATGTGATTGAAATAATAATAATCTTATTGTCATTGCGAGAAGCGAAGCTTCGTGGCAATCTCGTGATACAAGCTTCTTTCACGGGATTGCCACGGCCTTCGGCCTCGCA
>JAGLNE010000101.1 GCA_023139655.1 Candidatus Parcubacteria bacterium | reverse complement strand
CATATTAGTAAATCGATTATATCTACCTTTATACTTTGTTTGCAAAGCACGGATAGTTGGAACCCTACAATCAATAAGAACTTTTGCATTTGGGTGTTTTTCTAATAAATAAAAAGTGTCTAAATCCACGGTTTTAGTGGTAGGTCCATCTACAAAAATTAAATCATAAGGATAGTCCGGAATATTTTTATATTTTGTACCCGATATTCCATTATACACTGTCTCTTCAACATCAGAAACATTCATCTGAACGGATGCGCCCACAATTTCCGAAACAACCTTAGCAAATGATTCGTACTGCTCCATGGATATTAATGTTCCATAACCATTTTTCTTGATCGCTCGTGCAATTATGGGTGTTGATACTCCACATCCACATTCAAGAATATATTTTGGTTTTAATTTACGTACAGTTCTATATATTATAAAAAACTTAGCATACATTTTATATTTTCCTCTAAATTGTTTATGTTTTTTTATCCGTTTTTTAAAGTTCTTAACGTCTTTCCATGCCGATGTTGCCATAATAAAAGGTTTGTAAAAAATATTAACAAAAAAATGAGAACGTTTAATAAGTCCATATTTTATATAAACAGGCCATGTTATATTAGTTGGTTTTTTCATAAGCTTTATTAAAATTAATTTAGAAGACGAATTTAGTGGGTTAAATAAATACTATAGACCACAGACAGCAGAAAATAGGATTAAAAATGGATAATAAATCTGTTGTCTGTTGTCTGCCGTCTGTTGTCTCACTTACCTCTTCATAATCTTCTCCCACACCACCAATACCGGGCTGGCTAAAAATATGGATGAATAGGTACCGATAAAGACACCAATCGCTAAAGCCAGAACAAAAGACTTAATGGTCACGCCGCCAAAGAAAAGAATTGCAAGCAGTACTAAGAGGGTAGTAACTGAAGTATTTATTGAACGCTGAATGGTTTGATTCACAGAAGTATTTACAGTCTCTTCAAAATTATCCTCGCTCTTAGGCAAATTTTCCCTTACCCGGTCAAATACAACAATTGTATCCTTAACCGAGTAACCAAGCACGGTAAGGATAGCAGCCACAAAGGCGGTATTAACTTCCACACCAAAAAATTTACCGAGAACCGCGAACACGCCAATCACAATGATCACATCATGGAAGAGAGCGATGGTTGCCGACAAACCGTATTTCCAACTAGCCACCGGCTTGCTTACCCTGCGGAAAGCCCAGGCAATATATGAAACAATCGCGATCAACACAATAATCATCGCGGTAATTGAACGGCTCTTTAGCTCCTGCCCAATAGAAGGGCCAACCGAATCAAAGCGCAACTGAACTACTGATGATTTGCTTAAATCATCAATATCAATTTCAAAGACAGGAGTAGTAGTCGCGTCGCTTGAGGTAGCAACGCTAGTATTTAGCTCTAATGTATCATTCTTGCCCACTAGATCATTAAGGGCCTTAATAACATCCTGGTGCTTATCCTCGCTAATATCCTGAAACTTAAGGATCATGCCTTTCTCGGCCACCGGCTGTACAACTAAGCTGCCCAGCCCTAAATCACCCACTGCCTCTGTTACCGCGCTTGTATCCGGCCGACCCTCTTTAAATTCCACTTCCAAAAGCGACCCGCCGGTAAAATCTATGCCTAGATTTAAACCCCACAGGGCAATTGCCAAAATAGCCAAAACCACTACTGTCCCGGATAATGTCAGCCAAATTTTTCTGTTTTGTATTATTCTATACATAGTTATCGCCTTCGGCGAGCCCCAAACACGAATGGGGCACATACGAATTACGAATTATGCGAATAAATTAATATGTGTTACGTGTTACGTGTTGTGTGTTACGTGTTGTGTGCTTCTTGACACCAAACAACCATAATCGCTTGAACATCCAATCACTGCTAGAGAGCTGAAGGAAAGTCTTGGTAATAACGATCGCGGAAAACATAGATACCAATACACCCAGGCCCAAGGTTATGGCAAAACCTTTTACAATACTGGTCGTAAATTGTATAAGAATGAAACAAGTTATCAAAGTTGAAACATTACCATCCCGAATTGATGGCCAAGCGCGGTTAAAAGAATCGGTAACCGCCAGTGATAAGGGCTTGCCGTCACGCAATTCTTCTTTTAATCGCTCAAAAATAAGCACATTAGCGTCAACCGCCATACCGATTGATAA
>JAGLNE010000100.1 GCA_023139655.1 Candidatus Parcubacteria bacterium | reverse complement strand
CTAAGCAACTAAGCAACTAAGCAACAAAATATATATGCCAGAAGTAAAACCAACAGTAGAAACTTTTGCAAAAATCAAAGTTGTCGGTGTCGGTGGTAGTGGCGGCTCGGTCGTCAATAGAATGGTTGATGCCGGAATTAAAGGAGTGGAATTTATTGCCATGAATACCGATGTCCAGGCTCTGCATTATAATAAGGCCAGCAAAAAGCTCCATGTTGGCAAATCCATAACCCGCGGTTTAGGCGCCGGTATGAATCCGGAGCTGGGTCGCCAATCGGTTGAGGAGTCGCAAAACGAAGTTCGTGATATTTTGAAAGACGCGGACATGGTATTTGTCACCTGTGGTTTGGGCGGCGGTACCGGTACCGGGGCTTCGCCGACGGTCGCGGAAATTGCCCGGGATTTAGGGGCCTTGACCGTGGCGATAGTAACTAAGCCTTTTGCCTTTGAAGGAGTGCAGCGAAAAAACATTGCCGAAAGGGGTCTTACGGAATTGCAAGACAAGGTAGACACGATAATTACTATTCCCAACGATAAGTTACTTCAGGTAATAGATAAGAAAACTTCCCTCTTAGATGCTTTTAGGGTAGTGGATGAGGTCTTGCAGCAAGGCGTCCAGGGAATTGCCGAGTTGATAACCCAGCCCGGGCTTATCAATGTTGACTTTGCCGACGTAAAAGCGATAATGTCTAATGCCGGTTCGGCCTTGATGGGAATCGGTATTGCCAGTGGAGAGAACAAGGCGATAGAAGCCGCCAAGGGCGCGATTAGTTCACCGCTACTTGAAATGTCTATTGAGGGCGCGCGTGGACTTTTATTCACAATAACCGGTGGGGAGAATTTGGGCATGAACGAGGTGAACGAAGCGGCCAAGATAATTACCGCTTCCGCCGACGAGGACGCCAAGATAATATTCGGCGCGGTGATTGACCCGAAGATGAAAGACGAATTAAAGATATCCGTGGTCGCGACCGGTTTTGACGGCCGCCTCGGGGGAGCAGCTGAGTCGGTTAGCAGTGATGTTAATTACTCACAGAACAGGTTTATAGCTGACAAAGAAAAAAAGGAAAAGGAAAAACCGCAAAAATTTAGGACTAAAACCTCACCCCTTAAAGCCGCACAAGCCGAACCGGCCAGTAAAAAGTCGGCTGCCGGAGAAGATGAAGATGATGAATTGGGTATCCCGGCTTTTATAAGAAAGAAAATGATGTAGTCCTACGCCAAGGCTTCGGACTATAAATAATATTTGCTAAAAAGTTTAGATTTTATATTAAAAAATAAGGCTATTTGGCCTTATTTTTTGTAGGTTATATTTAAAAAGGTTGACAGTTGACAGTTAACTGTCAACTTGATAAAATGCAGATATAAATAACTTTAGTATTTTTATGAAAACACGTGAAAAAATATTAAAAATAATTCGAGAAAGGCAACAAATAACAGCCGGTGAAATTGCTGAATATTTGGATATATCAAGGCAAGCCTTGTATAAACATTTGCCGGATTTGCTTCTACAAGGAAAAATAATTAAGGTTGGTAAACCGCCAAAAGTTTTTTATGCGCTCAAAAGAAAAGAAAAAGACGTGATAAAGTATGAAATTGATAGCGAGATTGAGAAAATAATTAATGAAAACTACTTAATTATAAGTCCAAGGGGTGAAAAAATAGAAGGATTTGAAGGTTTTATTTATTGGTGTGAAAAACAAAATTTACCAGTTGAAAAAACAGCCAAAGAGTATATTGCTACTTTGGGAAAATATTCTGCGTTTAAAAAAGACGATTTGATTGATGGGGCAAAAAAAATGCAAGGAACTTTTAAAGATTTGTACCTTGATGATGTGTATTATCTTGATTTTTACAGTATAGAAAGATTTGGCAAGACCAAACTAGGACAAATGCTTCTTTACGCTAAACAAAGTCAAAACAAAAAATTAATGAAAGAATTGATTGAAAATATTAAACCAACGGTGGATAGAATGATAAAAAAATTTAAAATTGATGCCGTAGGCTATGTTCCGCCGACAGTTAAAAGAGAAGTACAATTTATGAATGAATTAAGAAAAAAATTGAATTTAAAAGTTAAAGAAATAACTATAACAAAAATTAAAACAGAAATTATTGTTCCACAAAAGACTTTAAATAAGATTTATGACAGAATAGAGAATGCTAAAAGAACTTTTGTGGTTGAAGAAAAAGGTAAATATAATAATATTTTATTAATTGATGATGCTGTTGGCTCTGGCGCGACTTTAAATGAAGTTGCAAAAAAAATTAAGGAAAAGGGGCTAGCCAAGAATGTTATTGGTCTTGCGATTACAGGCAGTTTTAAAGGATTTGATGTGATCAGTGAGGTTTGATTTTAGTAATTTAATATCCGGGTACCTTTAAAGATACCTTTAAAGGTACCTAAGCAACTAACAATATGAGAAACACTCTTAAGAATAAAAATATTAGAAAAGTATATCGTAAGTCCGGCAGTTACGCTATTACTTTGCCGATTGAGATTGTGAAAGAGTTAAAAATCAGAGAAGGCCAAAAGCTGGTGGTCAAAAAGCGCGGGAAAGGTATTTTAATAAGTGATTGGGAGAAATAATCAATGAAAAAAGTTAAATATAGAAAAAATCAAATTATTCATGGGTGGCGGGTTGTGCAGGTGAAGAAGATTGTTTCACCGCCAGCTACTTGTCTTGGTCTGGAGCACATCAAGACCGGGGCTAAGTATTTTCATGTGGCTAATGATTCTAGGGACAATACTTTTTGTGTCGCATTTAAAACCATCCCTAATGATAATACTGGTGTGGCTCATATTCTGGAGCATACCGCGCTTACCGGTTCAAAAAAGTATCCGGTCCGGGATCCGTTTTTTTCCATGCTTAAGCGAAGTTTGCAAACCTTTATGAATGCTTTTACCTCTGAGGACTGGACGGCTTATCCCTTCTCAACTAGCAATAAGAAAGATTTTTATAATCTTTTATCGGTTTATTTGGATTCTGCTTTTTTTCCGCGTCTTGATCGGCTAGATTTTTTGCAAGAAGGCCATCGTTTGGAGCTGGTTGGTAATCAGCTAGTAAGCAAGGGAGTAGTATATAACGAAATGAAAGGAGCTTTGTCATCACCCGAGTGTCTGATGACTGAGTACACGAAAGAGGCACTTTTCCCGACCACATCTTATAAATTTAATTCCGGCGGCAACCCTGAGGCTATTCCAAGCTTAAGCCACCAAATGCTAGTGGATTTTCATAAGAAGCATTATCAGCCAAATAACAGTTATTTTTATAGCTATGGCAATCTCTTGATTGATGGGCACTTAAAATTTATAAATAAAGAAGTATTGAATAAATTTAAGAGTAGCGGCATTAATATTAATATAAAAAAAGAGCCGCGCTGGGCAAGTCCGCGGCGCGCTATCTACTATTACCCACTGGATACAAAACCGGCACCAGCTGCTAAAACACAGGTAGCCATGGTTTGGCTACTGGGGGACCAGGAAAAACAGAAGTACCCCTTGGTCTGGGAATTAATAAGTGATATTTTACTGGGGAATCCGGCCGCACCGCTTAGGCAAGTCTTAATCAGCTCAGGACTAGGTAGTGGCTTATCAGACAATGCTGGCCTTAATAGTGAACAGCGTAATTTAGTTTTTTCCTGTGGCTTAAAAGATATTAAAAAAGAAGATATTGCTAGTGTTAAAAAGCTTATTATTAAGACATTGAAAGAGATATGTCGCACTGAGATAGACAAAAAAGTGATTGTAGCCACTTTGGCTAAATTAGAATTTAACAAACGTGAAATTACAAACATGCCCTATCCGGCCGGTCTTAAGCTATGGATGGAGTTGATCGGTCCTTGGCTGTATGGCGCTGACCCTGGCTGGGCAACAGACGCTGATACTCAATTTAAAAAGCTGAAAAGTTTGCTTAAGCAACCGCGTTATTTGGAGTTAATGATAGAAAAAAAATTATTAAAAAATTCTCATCATGTATTAATTAGTTTAGAACCCAGTAGCGATCTGCTTAAAAAGCAGGCAACGGATGAGCTAGTAAGGCTGAGCAAACAAAAAGAGAAGCTAAGCCAAGCGGCCAAAGAGCAAATAAAGGCAGATACTGCGGATCTAATAAAGTGGCAACAAACAAATGGTGATATTAGCTGTTTGCCTGGCCTCGAACTTAGTGATATTAATAAGCGTACTACCAGCTTGAAGCCAAAATACAAAAATAATAATTATTCATATTATGATAAAGCAACCGTTGGTTTGCTTTATATGTATTTAGCTTTCCCAGTAAGCGGTTTAAAACCGGACCAATTATTATTGTTACCATTTCTTAGCTACATCCTCCCCAAGCTTGGCACCAAGTCTACTGACTACGCGACCTGGTTAAGGCTGGTAGAGATTAATACCGGGGGCCTAAGTGCCACTCCCTTGGTGCAGAGTAATCAGCAAAGCCTGCAAGCGGCTCCATATTGGATAATAAATACTAAGTGTTTAGCTTCTAAGCAAAAACAAATGTTTAGTCTGGTTAAGCAACTTATTAGTGATACTAATTTTGATCAAAAAGAATTAATTATTGGCTATTTAAAGGAATATATTGCTCAAATAGAAGCGAGCATTATTGAAAGTGGCCATCATTTTGCTCTTAGCTCGTCGGCTCGAGGGCTAACAAGAGTGAAAGAGATGAATGAGTGGTGGTATGGCCTGAGCCAGTTGCATTTTGCCAGAAAATTACTTAAAAATTTCTTGGCCTTGCGTTCAGAATTTGGATTTGAGTTAAAAAATTTAAGCGACCACATCATCGGTTCTGGGCCGGTCAAGCTGGCGATTGTTGGTGATAGCGAAAATTCGACTAAAGTAAAAAGTTTAAGTGCTGATCTTCTGGGGAGTTTACCAAAGAAGACAAGGAGAGCAAAAAAACCAGGCCTGTTTAGCCAAGCGAAAATTAACGAAGCTTGGTCTACCACAACCGCGGTTTCTTTTGTAGCCTGTTCTTTGCCGGTGGTTCGGATCGGCCATCCGGATTCAGCCACCTTAACAGTGGCTGGTAAAATAATGTCGCGTACTTTTTTAAATAACGAAATCAGAGAAAAGGGCGGTGCCTATGGCGGCTTTGCCCGCTACTACGCAAGCGAAGGCATATTCCAGTTTGGCTCATACCGCGACCCGCATGTTATTAATACTCTAAGCGCTTTTTCCAACGCCAGTAAAAGTCTCCAGGACGGTAAATTTGAAGAAGAGGAAGTAAAGGAAGGCATTATTCAATCAATTGCCGATATTGATAAGCCCGACACTCCGGCCGAACAAGGGGAGCGGGCTTTTTATCGGGCCCTCTTTGAACTAAGCGACCGGCAGCGCCAGCAATTCCGCACCCGCCTTTTGCGAGTTAAGAAAGAGCAGGTGATTGCGGTGGCTAAGAAATATTTAAACGCACCGGTTAGCAATGGTTCAGTCGCGGTTATAACGAACGCTTCAAAAATAAAATCTGTAAATAAGCGCCTTAGTAAGAAGAAATTTAAAATCAATAAAATTTAGAAAATCGCCTGTATAATTGATTGGAAATAATTATTTATATGAATTCTCAAAAAGAAATAAAAAAGTTCAGTTGGTTTGATTTAACAAAATCAATATTTTTTTTGCTAGATAAAAATAGAAAGAAATATTTTTTTTGGATCGGGGTTTTGTTTGTTTTATTTTTTTATCAATTGGTACCCCCTTTGTTGCTTGGTAAAATTATAGATTTTTTTACCATCTATCAAAAAGGAGATAATCTTGGTATATTTTATTTTTTAACCGTTTTGCTTGGTGGATCATATGCCGTTGTTTCTTTTTTACGGCTAGCTACTAAAAGAATTTTGGCTAATATAACAGCTGATGTAGTGTATGGTGTCCGGGTAAAAGGTTTTGACAAGTTATTGGCGCAATCTCTGCTGGATCACAAAGATGAAAACACCGGCGCTAAAGCCCAGAAAATCGAAAACGGTACCAGGGCTTTTCAAGCCCTGAATAGCATGCTTAATAATCGTGTTTACCGGGCAATCGCTGCTGTCATTGGGATGATTTTTATTTTTGCAATACTTAGCCCTATTTTTATAATATTTTTAGTTTGTTATATTATCGGTTTTTTTATAATTGTTTGGCGGTTTAATAAAAAACTCCAGGAATTAAATTACAAAAAGAACAAGGCTACCGAAAAGGCAAGCGGAACGTATATTGAAGGCCTTGGAAATATACTGACAATAAAATCCAGTGGGGCTGAGGGGTCATTTAAAAATTCAATAGCCAAAAAAGAAGAAATTACCAGGGATTATAGATATAGAATAATAAAAACAGTAAACAATATGTGGAAAGTACACCAGGCATTTAACGGACTGGGAATTGGTGTGTTTCTTTTTTTTGTTGGACGGGGGGTTATGCAGGGCTCTATTACAGTAGGAGCAATAATAATTTTTTATAGTTATATACAACTGCTCACAAATAATGCAAATCAATTTTTAGAAATTTATTCCGAACTAATTGATATGAAATCGATGTTCGGGAGAATGATGCCAATTTTTTGGAGAAAAAGAAAGAGCAAAGAAGGATACAAAAATTTCCCCAATAATTGGCAGTCGATGAGAATTGCCAACGGTAATTTTACTTACAAAAAAGATGAACAAGATAAATTCCATACGGGCGTTTATGATGTTAATTTGCAAATTAATAGTTTAGAAAAAATCGGTTTTGCCGGGAAAACCGGGAGTGGAAAATCAACCATTGTTAAATTACTTATCGGACTTTACCCTTTTGATTCAGGGAATTATTTTATCAACGACACAAAGTTTGCTGATATAAAAAGTGAAGAAGTGCTAAAAAATATCTCCCTTGTTTTACAAGAATCGGAAATGTTTAATTTGT
>JAGLNE010000010.1 GCA_023139655.1 Candidatus Parcubacteria bacterium | reverse complement strand
GCTCAAAAAAATAAGAAAAAATCTTCCAATTCCAGGGTTTACGCAGTTTCTCAAATTCCGGAATTGTTATCCTTTTAATCACAAAATCGACAAACGCCTCGTCCGTAACCTCAAGGTCAATATCCACCCGGGCACCCAAGGCAATTGCTACTCCGCCGCCGGTATTACGATTTTTCGGCACGATCTGAATATTTAAATGGCCCTGATAATTTCCAATTGCCGCCGAGTCCGGCACATCCACCTCAACAATCATCGGCACCTGCAATTTTCCGACCGGCAAATCAAACTCCAGCCCCTGTTTAACAGTGATCCATTCGGCAATATCCGGAGCCTCAACGCTTATTCGCGCCATTAGCTCATCTTCCGCGTCTGATCTAAGCAAAGTAATTTTTTGCTCAAAATGAGAACCAGGGAATATTGGCTGTTTGGTGCGAACAAAGGGCGGGGAAATACCAAAACCAGCCTGAACATAGCTCGCGCCCAGCAAAACACCGCCAGCAATAATAAATATTGTGATGAAGAATCTTATTCTCATTCATTACTAAACAAAAACCCTAAAATAGATGAATTTTAGTTCATCACTAGTGATTTTTGCATTAAGATAATTCAATTGTTTAATACTATAAAATTATCAATAATTTGCTCCTTCTTTTTATAATAATTTAATAATATCTAATTTTACAATAAAAAAACAGCTTAGCTATTGTTGTTCCAGCCTGTGGAAAGATAATGATTTCTATATTTAATATACAATAATCAGCCTAATAATTCAAGTCAAATTATTCGCATGACCCGCATTCGCTATTGCAGGGTGTGCGAAGCACGATGACAACAAAAAACCGCCTTTTTATGAAAGACGGCTTTATAATATAAAAACTTATTAATTTTATTACCAGCCGTTGTTATCTAAGATAGACATGATAGTGTTTGTGCCATGATATACACCAGACACTTTACCGGCCGGAATATTTATTCCCCAATAAACCTCGTCAGTAATTGTTTGAATAGCTGTAGTAGGTTTATCTATATCCAAATCCCTGGGAGCGGATGGCGTGGTTGAACCTAATTGATAAGTAAGTGAAGCATAGGTTATAGAAGTTGTGCCATAACGCTGTTGATCAGCGCCGATATACTCAATCGCGACTTGCCATAAATCATCACCTTGAAAAGTGCTGTTAATCGGCGCGTTACCGTAATTCTCCATCGTGGTTGTACCGTTATCGGTTCCGGTATCCGTGCCGCCGCTGACCGAGCCAAAGTTAATTTCTGTTTCCTGTACTTCCAAAGCTAGCAAAGTATCTACATGGACAGCGTAACTAGGAGCAGTAGTGGCAACACCAACCGCTCCGTCATCGTCTATTCCCCAAATCGCGGCCAGCCAATCCGTGCCGCCATAAGGATAATTCCCGCCACCGCCATCGGTCGGAATAGCGTGAAAAGCGATAGTGGTTGAACAGATATAAGTAGCGGTAGTGGAGGTGCCGGAACAAGATCCTGCTTCATACGCGCAATTAATCTGGGCAATATCATAACATTCATCATCGTCAGCCGTACAATTATGCAAATTAGTAACACCGGACCAATATATCGTGCTGGTAGCGCCAACTATATCATGACAGGTATTATTATCGGCAATAACCGCGGTCGCGGTCGCCAGCACTTCGGATGAATTCTTTAAATTCAAAGTAATATCTACCGAGCTATGAATAAACACGCTACTAACCGTCGGAGTAACGTTATTTACTACATAAATATCGGTCTGAGAATTACCGGCAGCCGGCATCTCATGCTCGTCTTTGACAAAAGCCCAATAATTCCAATTTCCGTCTATGGCCGGCGTGGTCGTAGCCCATTGGCAAATGATATTAGGAGAAGTGGATGTAGCAGTACAAAAAGTAACTTCCGCGCAGCCGGTTGAGGTCGCCCAGGAGTTAGTGCTGCAAACATCAAGCGTTAATATATCCAGCCCAATCAATATATCGTCACTGTCTGTTACTGTGGCAGTAACCGTATAATCGTTTCCCGGGTCTTGCCCGCCATCATCCGCCACGCCTGTAAATATTGGCGCGTGATTTACCCAAAACGGTGAAGACGAGGCCAATACACCTTCATTCGTACCCTGGCTCATGACTGAACAAGCGCCTTCACTAGTATGGTTGTCACAGGCAAAGGCATACCAGTCCTCTGTTTCTATTTCCGCGCCCGGATCAACCACGCTTGAATACTCGCAAGTCGCCTGATTGCCGGCCACAGTCAAGGTGGAAGTACAAAAAGTAGTTGCTCCGCAAACCGGCGGCCCGCCGGTTGTAGAGGCGGTTACTGAATTAGAGCTGCATATCGCTAAATAATAACTGTCAGACTCCGGATCATTAGCGGTCCCTATAAATGATATGGCATAACCGACATTAATTGGCGAGGTAGAAGTAGAGATCGGTAACTCTGCCGGATAGACTGCCCACTCCGGTTCCGCGTTTAAAACCGTTACCGTGGTCGTGGCCTGGTCCCCGACTTGAGCCCTGGCTTCCGGCTTATTAAAATGCAAATCAAGTAAAGAAAAATTAAAATTAAAAACCAGCCCCAGTGAAGCTGTGCTGGTTAACAAGCAAAGTATAATAAACAGAGGCATTGACCTCTTAATTTGTTTTTTAATTTTCTGAGCCATGGGGAATTTTTATTTGTTTAGAGATGTTGATGCTATTATTTTTTGCATTAAAACAGTCCTGTGGTTTCCTCCACATCTCTAACACTATTATAACACAATTTATCAAAATTAAACAATTATATTTTAATAAACTTTTAAACTTGCTATTTAATCTTTTGTTAAAAAATATAGCTTAAATTTTGGCTAATATTACTTAAAAATAATTTATCTCATTTTTATAGATTTAAGCAAAGCAGAAACGTCAGCGCGCATATTGTTAAATTCAGACATCTGCGCAAGGCTGATACCCTCTCCTGTGGACAAAATATAGGCAACAATTAATTCATTGTTTTCCAAAATTTTCTGCCAATTTTTGTCCATATTACTTACCCACTGCGACTGGCTAAACTGTTTAAATAAAAGCAGTTCCCATTCGCCCGCGCCCTGTATAAAAAATATTCTAGCCAAATTACCACCATCTTTCACTCGATAGGACCCTTCCCAATCCTCTGGGATCTCCAAACTAATTTTGTTAGGCATTGTATTAAACAAACTTAAACGAACATATGTACGATCCGCTGCGTCACGTACAGCTACCGGTACCGGTTCCTTAACATTGTCTTTTGGCCAAAACAAAATAATTGCTGCTCCCACAACCAAAATAACAAAACCTAAAATTATTATTTTTATTTTCTTTATCTCCATTTGTTTCAAAAAATGTCATCCTGAGCGCCTGCCTGCCGGCAGGCAGGTAGCGAAGGATCTCGTCTCTATATTCACGGGATTCTTCACCCGCTTCGCGAGTTCAGAATGACAAATCTAGCTATACCTAATAGCATCCAAGGGATTTAACTTCCCGGCGCGATTAGAGGGAAAAAGCCCGGTAATATAACCCATTACCCCGGAAAAAACCGCAATAAAAATTAAAAACGGCAAAGGAAAGCGAAAAAGGGCCATGGCCGCTCCGCCTAAACGGGTCGCTAAGGTATTTAACATAAAATTAATTAACAGTCCCCCGCCCACGCCGATCGCGATTCCGACCAAACCGCCAAGAAAACCCATTAATACCGCCTCAGTTAAAAACATTACCTTGATGTTTAAGGGCGAGCCGCCGATCGTACGCATAATCCCGATCTCTTTGGTCCGCTCCAGGAGCGTAACCGTCATGGTGTTAAACATGCCGATAGCGGACACAATCAGAGCGATCGCGCCAAACAAAGCGAGCGTAATCTGCACACCGGCAAATATCTTATTTGCTTGTTCAACTGTTTTTGAAAGCGCGGTTACAACAAAACCTTGTTCCAGAATCAACGCCTCAACCGAATCAAGGTAAATCCGGTCTTCCACTTTTACCCGCGCCTTATCGTAATAGGGTACGACAAAGCGCGAACTAAACTCCTGTCCGGCAATATATGCAAAAATCGAAGCGTCATCCTCAATAATTCCATTAATAACATACTCCCTTTCCAAAGGAATCTCTTGAATCTCATCATCCGTCCCTTTAACCGGCAAAAAAACCTTAAAACTGGCTTTTTGACCCAATATTTGCTCCGGTTCCATTTCAAATAATTTTAAAACCGCGGATGATAATAATACATAATCGGTTTGTCCATTTTCGAACAGCTCACCATGCTGGGCAACCAAGCCGGCATAACGAAAATATTTTGGCTCAACTCCATTAAGCATAATACTACCGGTCAAATCGCCAAAAGTGATCAGCGAGGTAAAACTGGCCAAAGGCGCCACATCCTGGACGTTGGGCAGCTCCTTAAATTTATCCAGCTGTTCGTCGTCAATCACTACCACCCGGGAAGGCGGGGTAATAACATTTAAAGACAGCATTGCTTCGCCAAATACGATCTTCTCCAGCAGCACGCCTTGAAGCCCAAAACCAAGACCAACCAGGATCACTACCGCCGCAAAACCAACCCCAATACCAAGAATAGTCAGCCAGGTACGGGCCGGCCGGGTCCTAAACATCCGGGTAGCGAGCTTTAACATGTCATCTATTCTCATCATAGGTTTTAGTTGAATAGTTACTTAGTGATTAGTTAATTAGTTTAATAGCCTCTCCCCTAATCCCTAATTAACTAATGACCTAATGATGGCCTTTGGGATCGGTCCCTTGTATTAATAATTTCTCAAAAAAACGGGTCAATTTGCGCGACCAGGTTTTGCCCAAGCCCACTCCCCCGTCCTTTAGCTCAATTCTAAGCGCGTCTTTAAAGTCTCTGCGTGAGATCAAACCGGAGATCCGTTTATAAACCAAATCCTTTAGCCGGCGGCGCTGGACCAGGCTAAGTTCAGACCCATATTCTTCTATCACAAACCCGGTTAAATTTCTGACTAACACATTTTCTCTGGAGAAAAAATTAGAATTTAAAAACCGGCGGCGGAAACGGCGGACATCTTCAGATTGCTTTATTATTTTATAAATTCTTTTGGACATATTCGCGGCCAAACTCTCGGGCAGATCGATTCCGCCATTGTCATAATTTTTCATTACCAAACTTTTAAATTTTTTTTGGCTAATTTTCCTCTCTACTACCAGTTGAATTATATTTTCCAGACGCTGAAGCTGGTAATAATTAAAATCCTGGGTCAAAAAATTAACCAGACTTTTAACCTTAAGGATAATTGGATCCTCGTAAGGGAAAAGCTTGGAAAGCTGGTCAAATTCGGTTACCAGAATCTTCTGTTTATCAATCTTCGCGATTTGTTTTTTCTCCGGATTCGGTACAACCCGCTCCAGCTTGCCGTCGCGTAAATAGAATACACGGTGGCAATATGACAGCTGAGCCGCGTTATGGGTGATCATAATAACCGTTTTTTTATCAACCATATTTATTTCTTCCATTGATTCCATTACCTGTTTGGTTGAGATTGAATCCAGGTTTCCGGTTGGCTCATCCGCCAGAAGAATATCCGGATTATTCACCATTGCCCTAGAAACGGAAACACGCTGAGACTGTCCGCCGGAAAGATTGTCCGGATATTTATCACCCTGTTCGTCCATGCCAAAGCGCTTTAATATCTGCTTGCCCCAGCGCCGCCGCTTACCCGGACTAATGCCATGAAAAATCTGCGGCAAAACAACATTGTCGATCACCGACAAAGAAGTGATCAAATAAAAAGCCTGATAAATAATGCCAATAACCTTGGTTTGGAATTTCACCATTTCCTCCGATGAAAAGGAATAAGGATTTTCACCCTTAACCAAAAGCTGTCCGGCCGATGGCTCCAGAATACCGAGAATGCTGTAAAAAATAGTTGATTTGCCACAACCGGACGGCCCGAAAAAGGCAACAAACTCTCCCGGATATATCTCCATAGAAACACCGCTAGTGGCTTTGAATTCGTTTTCTTTGCCCAGATTATAAGTAATATCCAGGTCTTTAAGTTTTACAATTGGTTGAGGCACGTGTTAGTTAATTAGTGATTAGTTAATCAGGTATTAGTTAATTAGTGATTAATTTAATAGCTTCTTCCCTAATCCCTAATTAACTAATCACTAATCACATTTATTAAAAGCCCAATATTAATAATCTTCAATTAATATCATAAAATAATATAACTATATTTTAATTTTCTTAAGCCAACCGAAAGTGCTTTCAAAATTCCTAATAATAATATCAATTATGCTTTCCTCTTGGGTGGGAGTAAGCATGGTAAAGTCTTCTGATTTAGCTGAATTATCCGCTTCGTCATTACAAATAATCCAAAACTTATAAACCGTGGAAGGTAAAAAGTTAGTAATCACCTGCACATGTTTAACGCCGTAATCCTCTTCTCTGAGAAGCGATTGTGGCTCGTCAATAACTATCAAGCCCTGATGGTAAAACAACTGGCATTGGGCCGGCTCGTCCGTCTGCCAGGAAGCGACAGTCTGAATTCTGTTTTCCGTACCCGGATACAGGGTTGACTCGGTATTAACTTTGGAAATTATCGGCGGCTCTTCGTCTTTGATCGTAATAAAAGTAATTGGATTGCTCTCGGCTTTTTCCTCATTTTCACTCTCCACCCTAATAATAAAGGAATAATAAGTATCAAAAATCAAATTATTCAATTGCATCAAATGAACAGTCAGATAACTTGAATTTCCTTCCAATTTAGTATCATTGGTATTTAAATTGGTATATTCAATTATTGACGAACAAGGCACATTAGTAGAATAACGGATAGTGGCTGATTCTTCTTCTACTTTGAACAATTGAATATTATATATTTCCGGCAAAATTGATTTGGTTTTAAAAGTTTTGTCTGAGCTATAACCGGTTAAACCAAGCACTGACTCAGAGGAAACCTGAAAATGGTAAACCGTAGCCGGAGTCAGGCCGGTTATTTCCACCCAATGCTCAAGACTAAGATCGTTCGGGCTGCCTTCACGCCAACGATAGGGATCAGCCGCCTCTTCGTCATAATCGTCTTCATCAGCCAGGGCCACGATCGTATTGGATTCTTTGTCAGTGTCCCAAGTGATAATCGCATAGTCGGTTCCGACTTCAACATCAGCATAATCAAGGATAATAGTGGGTGGACTTATAACCTCCTCGGCCGTTTCCCTGAGTTCCTCCTCAATTTCTTCCAGTACTTCTTCTGAACTAATACTTTTTATTACCTGCAATATTTCCTCTACTCCGATCTCATTAAGGCCGGCAATGCCCTCCTCGCTTACGTCCTCCTGAAAACCTAAATAGTCCAGATCATCTTTGTCTTTAATGGTTTGAAAAGTATAATCACTGGAAATCCCCTGATTGCCACTGCCGTCGGCCGAAGTTATCCGGAAATAATAAAGAGTGTCTGACATTAAATTCTCAACAATTATCATATGCTCTTGCTTGTCGGCGCGAGGATCGCGGATAATACCGTATTCCTTACTAAGGCCATAGTTAATAAGTGAATCAGCCAGCTCATCGGTTTCCCAGGAAATAATTGAAGAAGTAGCATTGATGCCGGAAACACCAACATTATATATGAGGGGCGGAGTATTATCTTCTTCTTCGTCTTGAGCCACCGCCGGCAGTAAATACTTGTTTTGCCAAACAAAAAACCCAGCAACCCAGACTACTGCCAGGGCCAGGCTTATAAAAAAATTTTTAAAATTAATTGGACTCCTTGTTGTTTGCATGGGAATAATTACCTAAATTATACCATAAAAGTATGGTTTTCTTCAAGCTAAAACACAAATATAACAAACCGTAGCAAAACAGTTTACATGGCTAGGGATGCTTTGTTGTTTTTATTAAAATTTAATCTCCTTTTCTTCTCTCAATACTTATTCTTTATTTTTAATATTTTAAATATAATTCCATAAATACCGGCTCTAATTCGCTTTGGGCCTTTCTAAAATCCGGTCCGTCTAAAAATTTATCCAGCTTAGCGATTATTTCTTCCAGCTTTTTAATTAACTCATCATAATCTTCATCAATGCTATATTCTTTTAATATTGTAAATCTGTATTTCAAGTCCGGTAACTTAAGCGCCACCTCTTCTCTTGTGCCGGCCTCGATAACTTTTTTCCCCGCCTCGTAGAAAGCGATCATCTCGTCGCTAATATCCAAAATGCCATTTTCTTCCTTGATCTTTTTAAATATTTCCCTAAGCATTTTTGTCTCCTCTCCGGCTTCAGCTAATTTATTTTCTTTAACCAATTCATCGGCTTTTCTGGCATGCTCCAAAATTATCATTAGCTTCCGGTCCCAATCGCGGGTTTTTTGATATTCGATCGGCTGATTATCCTTAAAGGCAAACACAAACTTTTCCCAAGCCTGAAGCGACTCAGATACTGCCGAAACCGTTTCCTCGCCCGGCTCCTTAAAAGACAACAATATAGACATTTTACTGCTTTCATCAATTTCTTTTACAAGCTCTTCAAGAACCACTTCTCTTTGAACTGTAAGAGGTGCATCTTTACTTAGTTGTTTAATTATAAATAATACACTAACAAAAATAATTATTAATAAAAATATTATTATAATTTTAATGTGTTTTTCAAATATTTTCATAAATCTTTATATTACCAGTCATTTTCATCCAAAATTACGGAAAAACTATTTTGACCGGTATATACGCTGCTGGACGCGTTAGATGGTATGCTCAGGCCCCAATATATATCGTCATTTACAATAATAACCGTACTGGTGGCTTTGGGGGCGATTATTTCGGCTTTATCA
>JAGLNE010000001.1 GCA_023139655.1 Candidatus Parcubacteria bacterium | reverse complement strand
TTATTGTTATATGAAAAAGAAATATTATTAAATTTTATATTTTTATTAAAAATAAATTTTTTTCCACGCCCGCCACTTTCCTTATTTTTTTTCACTAAGTCGTCATACCTTAATGCACTTGCCAAAAATGGAGCGGCTTTCATGAGTTTATTAAAATTTGTTTGAAATTGTTGAATATATGAAAAAATACGTTGAATTAAATATATTATCACAATTAAAGAGGTAAAATTGAAATTTGAGGATTTATATGAAATTGCAAATATCGCGCATACAAAAATTATTGTAATGGGTTGTATCGCTGACATAGAAATACTACCGAGTAAAAATAGTTTAATTCTTAATCTTTTTAATTCTTCAAAAAAACTTTTTCCAAAATTAATAACATGGTCTTCCGCGCCGATTGATTTAATGGTTTTGGCGCCAATTAAATTTTCATTAATTAAATGCGCGACTTTTTTATTCATTTTTTGAGCATTAAATGCCGCAACCTTTATTCTGTATAGCAGTGGTTTAAAAATGAAAAGTATAAAAATTCCAATGATTAATGTAATAAAAGTAATAAATGCTGAAATATTTAAAGCCACTACGACATAGATCAACAAGCCGGTTGTAATCATTATAATTCCACTAATGCTATTTAACAGCATTGATCCTGTGGCAATATCATTCATTATAGTATTCTCAATATATCCAATTTTTTGTTTTAACAAAAAGGCCCAATCCGCGTTAATTGTATTTTTTAATAACTTTACCCTAAAGTTTCTTTCATAGTCAGTTGCAATTTTTATCTTTACATAATTAAACACAAGCAAAACAATTGCCTTTAAAATAAAAAGCGTGCAAATAAAAATTAGTAAAAATTTAAGGCTAAAATCAATGTTTAAGGCGTCAAAAAATTTTCTAATTATTTGCGTTATAAAATCAAATTCATTGCCGCTATCCCCGGTAACAAAAGATAGCATTGGAATTAACGCGTTTATTCCGATTCCTTCCAATATCCCACCGATAAAACCAAGGGCTATTAATACAATAATTTGCAACTTGTATATGCCAAAGGCCTGATTTAATAATCTTATTATTTTTTTAATTCTTTCTTTTTGTCTTTTTAAACCCATAGTTTTTAAAATTAATGGCTTTTACCTAGATTTTTTTGGCTTGTTTTTCTATGAATTGAAACAATCTTTCACCGCTTTTTCCGTCAACTTTATAACAAAATCTTTTGACCAAATTTTCTAATTCTTGTTTTTTGAAATTTTGATTATTTTCAACTTCCTTGATTTTAGCGATCAACTCCTTTTCATTATCTACCAAGTTATCTAAGTTCATTTTTAATATTTCCCTCATCCATAATGACTTATATAATCTTTTTGTTGAGTCCTTAAACGGAATGCTCTTGTCTTCATCAAAATTATAAAGAATTGGATATTTTCCATTGGCGGCAATATCAAGCACCAGGGTTGAAGCGTTAGTAATCGCTATATCAGAGTGTACAATTCCTGAAGTTAAATTAACAACATTACTTAGAGATAGCTCTGTTTTATCTTTAAAGTTTGATCGTTTATAATCTAAATCCATAAAAACGGTTATATTATCAACTAAATTTTTAAATCTGTCTTCATCTCCCTTATAACTAAAGTGGGGCCTAACAAATATTTGATAATTTTTTAAAACCCCTTGTTTTATTTTTTGCTTCAAAAATGACACTATATAGGGGTCGCTAGTGCAAACCGGTCCCTCTGAACCAAAAAAGATTGTTTTTTTATTTTGGTTCATTTTATATTTTTCCATAAATTCATCTTTTGCAGGAATAACTAAATTTTTATAATAATCAAACTGGGGGATACCAATAATTTCAATATCCTTTGCCTTGTAATCCTGAAATTGCAGAGTTTCATCTTTCATATAATCACTCCAGGCCATAAATTTATCCGCCTTTTCCCGAAAACTCCACTTGGAAACATTGTCCCAGCTTTTTGTCATGGCAACACTCTTCACGTTTTTTCTTTTGCAATTACGTAAAAGATCAATTTCCATATCGTCTGAGATATTGGTGATCATAATTAACTCGGGCCTATATTTATTTATTATGGCATCGTATTTGTAACATCTAAAAATTAATCTATCTATTGATTTAAATAGATCCCTGCAAAAAGTATTGTTGAGGATGGTGCCAAAAATATATTTTTGGATAAAAATTCTTAAAAATTTAAACTTTACGTCTCCGCGCGCGACACCGCTATACCAAGTGCCGTACAAAGTAGCCAGCTCAACGGTTGGATTGTATATAAGTCCTTTATGGAAAGATTTAAAAAGCGCTAACATTTTCTTTTTAAATTTCGGATATTGGATCTGATGCAATTTTTCTATATTATAACCCTTAAAATGTTTTAAAAATTCATTATCTTTATAATGGGAAGTAAAAATGACAATATCAAATTTTTCTTTAATAATATCAATATGCTTATTCAAAAATAAGTTTCTAACTATAATAGCTTTATTGGTTGTAATAAAAATAATTGGTTTTTTCATGCTAATTTTCACTATTTTTAAAAAAACTGCAAGCCGTATAATAATTCATAAATAGATATCCAAAATTATAAATTAAAATTATCAACAAATAGGTTCCCAGTATCTCCAATTGCCCCAAAAGAACTAATAAAGAAAACCAAAATATCATTCCTGCCTCAGAAAAAAAATTTCCTCTCAACAATATATGCCTATACAACTTTCCAATTTTATAAACAAAATCACTAATACCCAGCGCGGCTCTATTTTTTTTGTTTGCCTCTTCATGATTATTGCTGCAATAATTGATATTTTTTTTGTAGAGCTCAAGTTTAAATGTTATCAACCTATATATCAGGAAAGAGGCAGAGGTAAATGCTCCAATCAAAACAAAATGGTGCGGTAAAAAAATATCAAACAAGCTAACTTTATTAATAAATAAATACCAGCCAATTGAAGCAGAAGAACAGGCGTAAAACAAATCCGCCCCAAACGAATCTAAAATACCGCCATACTTAGTTGGCCCAACGCACCTGGCCATATCACCGTCAACTGAATCAAATATAAAAAAACATAAATAGAAAATAACACCTATCGTGCCATATCCAAGGATCAAGAACAAAGAACCGATCAATATAAACAATAAACTTGTGATAGTTATAGAGTCAGGATGAAAACCCAGGTTCAAAAAAATATAAGCAGGATATGGGGATAGTATTTTCCCCAAAAAATTAATTGGAATAAACCTTTCAAGCATTTTCCTTTCTCTGCACCTGTTTTTATCAAATCTATTATTATAAATATCTTTTAATAAGTATTTCATTTTTTTAGTATTTACGCATTTAGCTAATGTTTATGCTTATAAAATAAGCAAACGCGTAAGTCGTATTTTTATTTAATATTTATTAAAAATAACATCCCACAACTTTGCGTCTTTTTTAAAATCAGCTTTCTGCGCCCGAATAAACCAATTTTCTCCTATCAAAGATTCCAAATTTAATAAATACAGAAAATTCCTTACAAATTTTGGAAACATAACAGTTCGGTATGGTTTATATTCAAAAAATTCGCCAAGCCTTTTCTTTCTTAATTCTAAATTAGGAAATTTATTAAACATTTTTTTAATCTCTCTTTTGGTATGTATAGCTGTTTTAGGTGTAAAACCGTGAACCTCAGAAGATTCATTATACACTTTTTGCCAACTACATCCATTTGCCATCCATCTACCCTTTAATATTCCGTGAATAAAACATCTTTTCAGATAATGTTTCCAGCCCCTGGCATACATCATTGCCAACACTGTACCATCCGGTTTTAATACTCTAAACATTTCTTCAATTGCTTTTTTTGTATTTGGCGTATGATGCAAAACTCCAAAACAAAAAACCAAATCAAAAGAATTATCAGCAAAAGGAAGCTTTTCAGCATTCCCCACCTTCATTTCAGAATACGGCAAACCGTGTAATTCAAAATTTAATTTTGTTATTCTAACCTGATCTTCCCCCAGATCCATACCCGATACTTTTGCGCCATATTTAGCATATTCCACTAAATCAGTACCTATTCCGCACCCAACCTCTAAGACATCTTCACCTTGATGATATTCAAATTCAGCATCTTTTGGCAAGTAATCGTAATATTTACCAAACCGCTTAAATGCCAATTCGTTAAACCACGCCAATGAAAATGGCTTTTTTTTGGAGTACCATTGTTGAGGAATATTTTTTTTGCCCCAATATTTTTTTACTTCTTCAATTGTAATTTTGTTATTCTTCATAATTTTGTTCTTTTTCTCCGCGGAGTTTTAATAATATTTGATTTATTAGTGTAGAGGAAGTTCCTTTCGTGTATGGCAAATAAATTACTACCACATCAACTTCTTTCAGTCTCTCTTCATATTTATTCCACACTTCAGTTCCTTTCCAATCATCTCCCACAAACAGAACATTAAATTTTAAATTTTCCCACATTTTGAATTTATCAATATCACTCTGTTCAACCACGGCATCAACATGTTTGATGTGTCTTACAATCTCTATTCTCTCTTCAAAACAAACAACAGATTTTTTATGTTTATATTTTACCAGCTCATCAGTGGAAATGCCAACAGTTAAATGTTCGCACATTTCTTTAGCGTTTTTTAATAAATTAAGGTGGCCTATGTGGAATAAATCATATACTCCCGCAGTATAGCCATATTTAAATTTTTTCATGTATTTATTAGTCGATAAATTTGGCTATGTTGACAAATTTATTTTTTTAGTTTATAATATTAAATTAAAAGTTAGGATCTTTCAAATTAACCAAAAATAACCAAAAAACAATAACAACCAAAAAACGAGGAAAGAGGAGGACATGATGCAGAAATTAGCAGAAATTAGCAGAATTTTTAAAGAAGGTGGATTAAAGTTTAACACAGTGGATACCCTTATACAAACAGAAGGGATGCCATCAGAGAATTGCTATATCCCGGAAGTCCAATGGGGCGATATTTTTGAATTTTATGGCATGAAAAAGGGAGACACGCAAGGGGATTGGCAGGAGAAGATTGCTTCTCCATTGGAAAACATCGAAACAATAGAAGAGGGCGGAAATGTTCCTTTGGGTTGGTTTACCTCATATGAAACTAGAGCAAGCCGGAAAGGAATTCTGAAAAACACCTTGGAGGGAATTGCTGTAATAGGAGTAACTCTCACAAAAGACCGGCAGATCGTTGTTGGAGTAAGGGGTGGGGAAATTACCGAGGAAAGAGTCAGGAATTTAGGCGTTTCTTTGTATGGTTTGGCTCCCGGTGGCAGTATTACCTGGATGCCTCAAAAAGATTATCAACATGGCGGACCAATAGAGGATACCATGGTTCATGAATTCCAAGATGAGATTGGAAATTTCAATGTCAAGATAAAAAAACAACTTGGAATTTTTGAAGCTTATTTTCCCGGACCCCGCGGCAAGAAACTGGTGGTCTTGCTTGAAACAGACGCTACTTTGCGTCAAATTCAAGAACAAAACAACAAGGCCAATTTATTGTATAATAACCTTAAAGAAAACGGCATTAATCACAATGAAGCAATTGAGGAAATCCGAAACAAAAATTTACCTGCTGATGCCTGGGAGCATTATCCCTTCCTGGGCTTACCAACAGACAAACTGGCGGTTCTATCGTTTCTTGAATCACAACCGCAAAGTTTTGCGGGTATTGGTTGGGGGGCACTCTATTTGTACTCGCTAAGCGGGTAACTTCCTGTTTTTTGGCAAAAATCTTTCAAGTCGGCATGATATATTTTCTATTGTGCCGATTTTTTATTGTTAAATTTCAATGTTATATTTATTCATCCACATTTCTATATTTACAAGCATCCAGATATTTATCCCTTTATCACTGCTTGATTTATCACAATTTAAAATATCTTCTAAACTCTTTTTATTGTATAAACCCTTAGACCTTGCATGTTTTGAGAGTAATAGATCTTTTGCCATTTTATTTTTACTGCCCTTAAACCAACTATTCAAAGGAACCGGAAAACCAACCTTTTTACGCTCTATTATGTCTTTTGGGATATATTTTTTTGAAATTTTTCTTAAAATATATTTGGTAATGTCGTGAATTTCACTTATTTGGTCGCTATTTAAAGTTTTTGCTTTTAACTTATTTTGTTTTGATTGCCATCTTATTTTATATTTAAGAGGCAGGGATGAAACAAATTCTACAAGCCTATGGTCAACAAAGGGGACTCTACCCTCAACAGAGCTTGACATGGTCATAGAGTCCAGGCGGTGTAATAATCCCACAAGATGCACTTTTTGCATAAGATACAAAAATTTATCTGTTGGGTCAAATGAAGATAATTTTGAATTAATAGCTTTAAAATAATTTTTATTTTTAAGATCAAGGCTTTGTAAATTAAAGTAATCTGAATTTATCAATGCCTTTTTTTTAGAAAATTCGTAATATGTGTATTGATTTAAAAAATGATCTAAATCGGAAACAGATTCCAGAGAATCGTATCTCTTTTCTAAATTTTTTATCAATTCATCTCTGTCACCATCAAACAAATCCTTGTTTAACAATCTGATGCGCTCTATATCATAACCGCTTTTAAATAACCTTCCGTACCCGCCAAAAAGTTCGTCCGCGCCCTCGCCTGACAAAACAACTGAAATATGTTTTTTTAATTTCTTAGAAAGAACATGCACCGGAACTTCATTCGGAACTGATAACGGCAAATCTTTATAGCTTATAGCCTCGGATAAAATATCAAAATAATTATTGTCATTTAAAACTATCTCACGATGGTCGGTTTTTATGCTTTTTGCCACTCTTCTCGCATATTTAAACTCATTATACCCCTCTTCTTTAAATCCTATTGAAAAAGTTTTTATCGGCTTTTTTGAAATACGAGCCATCATTGCAACTAAAAGACTGGAATCAAGCCCTCCGCTAAGATAAGCGCCAACAGGAACATCACCCATCATATGTGATTCAACGGTTTTTAACAACAAATCTTCAACCTTTTTTAGCACCACCTCTTCACCGGGATCCTGTTTTTTTTCAATAACCGGCAAGTCCCAATATTTTTTTACTTTTGGTTCTTCACCACATTTCAGCAATATATAATGTCCGGGTAATAACGAATAAATATTTTTAAACATTGTATATTTTCCCAACACATAACGATAACTAAGATAATCCAAAAACCCTTGTTTGTTTAATTTTTTAGGAACAACATCAAAGCTTAATATACCCTTTATTTCCGACGCGAAATAAAAATTGTTTTTTACGATTGTGTAATATAATGGTTTTATGCCCAATCTATCTCTGGTTACAAATAATTTTTTTTCTTTTCTATCCCAGATCGCAAACGCAAACATTCCCTGTAAATATTTTAAACAATTCTCTCCATACTTTTCATACATCGCCAAAATAACTTCAGTATCTGTGTTGGTTTTGAAATCGTAAAAACCTGCCAGATCTTTTTTTAATTGTAAGTAATTATAGATCTCTCCGTTAAAGGAAATCACATACCTTCCGCTATTACTAAAAAAGGGCTGTTTTCCGGCAGAAGATAAATCAATTATAGATAAACGACGATGGCCTAATGTGATTTCGTCGTCTTTATCATAAAAAATCCCGGCATCGTCAGGCCCCCGATGTTCCATTTTATCTCTGGCGCAAATTACTTTATTTTTTTCAGGGATATTTCCCAAAACTCCGATTATTCCGCACATAGATCGTTTAAAAAATTATCAAAATAATTCTCACCCTTTAAATTCAATAGCTTATTCCTGTCTTTATCCAAATCTTCATATTTCATATTTTCTATATCACTTGCCTTATGATCCAGCATATTCTCTGGCGCGCCTTTTCTAATAATTCCCAAACCATGGTCTGTATTTAAAACAAAAATGTTCAAATCATTTCTCATAGATCTCAAATGTACAATCGTTTTCCAAACATCACCGTTCCATTTTCCATTCCAACCTTTCATTTTCTTCGCTTCGTCCTGGGAGGGATTTGCGGCAGATTCTGATAACGGATTACAGTCATGAACCACAACAACTCCATTGTTTTCTAAATTATCCAAACAGTTTTCAATGTCTCTGAGTGACTGTTCGTAAGTATGCAAGCCATCAACGAAAGCAACATCAATTTTTTGGTCTGAAAACAAACCACTATTTCCCTTAAAGAAATCATCGCTTGACATTTCAAAAAATTTAGAACCTCTTTCAAAAAATAATTTATAAATTTTTTTCTTTAAAGAAAATTTAAACTGCGGATCAACCGCTATTTTTTTTTGAGCTTTAATTCTGAAAAAAAGAGTTCCAAACTCAACACCGATCTCAAGATATTTTTTCGCGTTTATTTTATTAATAATCCTTTGAACAACTTCAATGCGATTCATATTGTATTATATATTTAATAATTTTTTCTGCTCTTTTTTCCCATGTCATGCCCTTTGCCAT